>CAUDEQ010000047.1 GCA_958448635.1 uncultured Bacillota bacterium
TTTTCCTTCAAGCTGTATCCCAAATTCTGTGTCCAGTTTTATGGGTACAGTTTACACAATATCCCTATATTATCCTATGTTGCCGGCAGGCTTGCGTAATCAACGGACGTATGATATATTTGTCACTGTGATCATGGCAGTGAAGTATATAATGAAATTACCGCTCAGACTGAGCTGCAGGATGGAGATGCAGGCAGGCGACGGCGGATAAATGACGGAAATATGAGGGGGCTATGCGGCATTGTCGATGGCTCCCTCAGCATGTAATATATAATATTCAGGAAGCGGAAGGCCTGTCGGCGTGCGATATGGAAGCGAGAACAGGTAAGAATTCGGAAATACTGCAGAAATGAGCGAAGGATATGGGAAGCAATAGGAGACGCAGAAAAAGAAACGTACACAGAAGGAACGGCAGAAGAAGGAATGTCCCTGCCATGAGGCCGGTGACAGCGGCGGCAGCAGTTGTTTTCATTGCAGCGGCGGTTTTTGTGATCCGCACGTTTTACTTTTATATCACCGGGAATGATGTGACGGAAAGCGAGCCGTATCCGGTGAGAGGCGTGGATGTGTCATCTTATCAGCTGGAGATAGACTGGGAAGGTCTGGAGGACGAGGGGTACAAGTTCGCATTCATCAAGGCCACCGAGGGGAGCAGTCTGGTTGACGATCGCTTTGAGTACAACTGGGATGAGGCCAATGACACATCCATAAGGGCAGGAGCCTATCATTTTTTAAGCTACGATTCCTCGGGGAAGTCTCAGGCTGAGAATTATATAGAGACTGTGGATAAGCGGTGGGGAATGCTGCCGCCTGTGGTGGATGTGGAATTTTACGGCCGCTATGAGGAGGAACATCCGTCAAACAAGAAGCTGTGGCGTGTACTGGATAAGGTTCTTGAGGAACTGGAAAAACACTACGGAATGAAACCCATCATTTACACCAATACGCACATATACGACCGATATATTTCAGGCAGATACGAGGATTACGACATATGGATAAGCGCTCACGATATACCCGACACTCTCCGGGACGGCAGAGAATGGGCGTTTTGTCAGTACACCTTTAACGGCACGTCCGAAAACGTAGGAGGAGGCAGTAAAGCTTTGGACCTCAATGTTTTCAACGGCAGCTCATGGGATCTCAGGAGATATTGAGGAAGTGCAGTTTTTCGACAGAAAAAATGCCAAAGGTGATTTACGGTAAAAACATTCTGATGGACTCGGCCGCTATTTTCTGCTCCTAAAGTTTCACCTCTATTGCAACGCCGCAGGTTCATTTTTTGAGAAGATAATAAAAGGTGGAAATGGGATATACGGTGTGATAAAATATTGCAGGTAATAAACTGACAGGATATATAGTAATATGCACGGGTTGTGATGCAGACTGCCCTTTGCATGGACATGCTAAAAGGAGGAATACATGAAGTTTTATATTGCATTGTGGTTTGCAAAAATCATTAATGTCTTGATCAATATTGTAGATAAAAGCAGAGGTTCAAATTATTCCGGCGAAAAGGCGATGAAAATCGATCCGCAGATGATAGCCCATTTCAAAGGTATCGACACTTCAAAGGTTCTGTTTATTACGGGAACCAACGGTAAATCGACGACCACCAATATGATAACACATATTCTGCGAAAAAACGGGAAAAGGGTAGTCGCCAATCTGGAGGGAGCAAACATGCTTCACGGGATTGCAACTGCATTGTCTAAAGCAAGTTCGCTGACGGGAAGGATAAAAACCGATTATGTAATTCTGGAGACTGACGAGCGATATCTGTCTCTTATCCATAAGCAGCTGCCGTCTGAAAATATTTTGATAACAAATCTCCAGAAGGACCAGGTTCAGAGAAACGGAGACCCGGATTTCATCTATCGTAAGATATTCAACGGCATTGAAGCAAATGTCCGCTTTTTCCTCAATAACGAGGAGCCAAGGTCAAAATCATTTGATGAAAAAAGCGATAGAATTATAACATATGGTGTTGAGCGACATCATGAGGCCTTTGAAAAGGATGAAAGCTTTCCGACGATGGCATGTCCCAAGTGCAGGCATAAAATTATTTTCGAATACTATAACAATGATGGCGTTGGAAAATTTCGATGCAGCCATTGCGGGCATAGCAGCAATGAACAGGCGGATTATGTTGTTACGGACGTAAGCTTCAGCGAAAGACGGTTTAAAATGGAAAATACAGTCTTTCCTATGCCGTATGATATGCCGTACATGTGCTACAATTATGCAGGGGCGCTGGCCGCTTGCAGTGAGCTGGCAGGAATAAGTCTGGAGGATGCGTCAAAGGCATTAGGCAGCTTCAAGAATGTAGGCGGGAGATATGAGATCCTTGAGTTCAAGGGAAAGACCATTAAGTACATGAGAATGAAGCAGGAAAATCCGGAGACATTGCAGACCTGCTTGAATATTATAGCTTCAGATCCCGAAAAGAAGATGGTATGTCTCGGGCTGTATCCGGTAGTAGATATGATACCTAATTATACCAATACGTTTTATGGCTACGACTGCGATTTATCTTTCTTGACTAACTCTGATGTGGAAAAATATTTCTGCTTTTCTCAGAGTGTATGCTATGATGTCGCCGGAAGGCTTCTCTATGCAGGGGTGGATTCGAAGCTGATTTCGATAGCGGATACCGATGATGTGGAGAAGATTTTTAAAGAAATCGAGACGGCTGAAACGGATAATATATATATGATAACTTGGATAACGACATTTTATCGTATGAAAAAATATATTGAAAGGGAGGGAAAATGATGGATACATTGAAAATAGCTTGGCTTTTTCCCGATACTATGTATCTCCATGGAGATAGAGGCAATATACTGGCACTGGAGAAAATTGCCTCATCTGCAGGACTGGCTGTTGAAACCGAAAAAATAGATTTTAACACAGAAAATTTTGATCCGCTGCAGTTTCACATTATTTTCTGTCCTCCCGGTGAAATCACATCCTTTCCTGCTGTTGTCCGGTGGATGAAGCCTTTCCGACAGAAGCTGCAGAGCTTTATAGAGGAGGGAAGGCCTGTTTTGGTAACAGGGACCTCGGTGGCAATGTGGTGCAAAAAAGTAAGACGTACAGATGGAAGCATCATCGAGGGTCTGGGCTTGCTGGATGCAGAGGCGGAGGAAAGAGAACAGGCGTATGGGGACGACCTGTATTACAGCTGCATATATAATAGTAAGGAAATGGAATTAATCGGCAGCCAGATTCAGATGGTGAACCTGTTCAACCATGGCGAGGCTTCATGGGGAAAATTGAAATACGGATATGGAAACAGCGGGAAAGACAGGCAAGAAGGTTTTTTGCGGGGTAATTCCATCTTTACTAATACTTTGGGTCCGCTTCTGGCAATTCATCCGGAGCTGGCGGCAGAGATAGTGAAGGCAGCAGCAGAGACAGGTGGGTTGACCATTGGAGAGCCTGAATATAATGTGGAAATATCGCAAAAATCCTTTGACAGCAAAAGAAAATTCATTTTAAATAAGAAAACCGGGCTTACAAACTGCAAGGAGTAATTAATGTATTTGCAGCTGCAGGGCCTGATGCAGCCTGAGCATTACGACAGAAGAAAGCAAGAGCCTGACGGTAGTTTTACGGTCAAGGCTCTTTTCCTTTGATGTTCACTTGAAATCCACACGATAGAGGTTAATTATCATAATCGAAAAGATAAAAATATAATCTGAAAAAATTTACCAAATACCCTTGACGGTTTGACAAGCGTGTGATATCATATTAAACTGCCCTGCAAATATAACTTAATATTAGGGAATCCGATTTTGCTAATAAAATAAGGAGTGATGACTATGCCAAATCCTATAAAATTAGGTAGAAAAGAACGAATGACCTTTTCCAAGATCAACGAAGTTGCAGAAATGCCTAATCTGATACAGATTCAGACAGATTCGTACGACTGGTTTGTAAGAGAAGGTCTTCGTGAGGTTTTTGAGGACATTTCGCCAATCAGAGACTATGCGGACAATCTGGTTCTCGAGTTCATAGATTACTCACTTACAGATCCTCCGAAGTACGAGCAGGAGGAATGTAAGGAGAGAGATGTTACCTACGCAGCTCCTCTTAAAGTCAGAGTAAGACTTGTCAATAAGGAAACCGGAGAAGTAAAGGAACAGGAAGTGTTCATGGGAGACTTCCCTCTCATGACGGAAAAGGGAACCTTTATATATAACGGAGCCGAAAGAGTCGTAGTAACTCAGCTGGTTCGTTCACCGGGACCTTACTACGATATGGAAATAGACAAATCGGGTAAAAATCTGTTCTTCACCACTGTTATTCCCAACAGGGGTGCATGGCTCGAATACGAAACAGATTCCAACGAGATCATATCCGTAAGAGTAGACAGAACGAGAAAGCAGCCTGTGACTACCCTGCTGAGAGCCCTCGGCATGGGAAGCGATCAGGAGATAATAGATATATTCGGAGAGGAACCGAGACTTCTTAAAACTCTGGAAAAGGACACCACCACCAACTATGAGGAGGGCCTCAAGGAGATATACAAGAAGCTGAGACCGGGCGAGCCTCCTACACTGGAAAGCGCACAGTCCCTCTTTAATTCCATGTTCTTCGACCCTAAGCGCTACGATCTGGCTAAGGTGGGAAGATACAAGTACAATAAAAAGCTGGGACTCTTCAATCGTATTTCAGGCGCTGTGGCCGCTGCCGATGTCATAGATCCGAATACAGGTGAGATACTGGCGGAAAAAGGTCAGAAGATGGACAAAGCTCTGGCAAGGCAGATAGAAAATGCCGGAGTTGAGTTTGTAATGGTAAAAAGCGAGCACGATGAAGATAAATCCACCAAGGTAATAGGAAACCGGTTCGTAGATATCAAGACATATATCGAATTCGATATCTCCGATATCAATGTGGCAGATAAGGTTTACTATCCTGTACTCATGGAGATACTTCAGGAGAATCAGGATCAGGATTCCATCAGGGAAGCTCTTCAGCTGAGAAAGAACGAGCTGTCGCCTAAGCACATATTGGTGGCTGATGTCATCGCATCGGTCAGCTATCTGCTGAACCTGAACTACGGTATAGGAAATATAGATGACATAGACCATCTGGGCAACAGAAGACTGAGAACTGTGGGAGAACTCCTGCAGAACCAGATAAGGATCGGTCTGTCCAGAATGGAAAGAACAATAAAAGAGAGAATGACGACTCAGGATATTGCGGAGGTAACTCCGCAGGGCCTGATGAACATAAGACCTGTGACGGCTGCGGTCAAGGAGTTCTTCGGAAGCTCCCAGCTTTCACAGTTCATGGATCAGACAAACCCGCTGGCGGAGCTGACTCACAAGAGAAGACTTTCGGCTCTCGGTCCGGGAGGCCTTTCCAGAGAAAGAGCCGGATTTGAGGTAAGAGACGTACATCATTCCCATTACGGAAGAATGTGCCCTATCGAGACTCCTGAAGGTCCTAATATCGGACTCATAGGCTCTCTCACCACTTACGGTATCATTAATCAGTACGGATTCATCGAAACTCCGTACAGAGTGGTGGACAAGGAAACGGGAAGGGTAACGGAGGAGATCCATTATCTGACTGCCGACGACGAGGAAGACAAGATAGTGGCTCAGGCCAACGAGCCTCTTGATTCTGAGGGAAGATTCGTAAACATGAAGGTTGCTGCCAGAGGAAAGGGCGGGGACATAGACCTGGTTCCAAGGGAAGCCGTCGACTACATGGACGTATCGCCTAAGCAGGTAGTATCCGTGGCTACAGCCATGATACCGTTCCTGGAAAACGACGACGCCAACCGTGCGCTGATGGGCTCCAACATGCAGCGTCAGGCAGTTCCTCTCATGGTTACAGAGGCGCCTATAGTGGGAACCGGTATGGAACACAAGGCAGCCAAGGATTCGGGAGTAGTTATCATCGCCAAGCATTCAGGAACCATCGATTTTGTAGATGCAGACAAGATAGTGGTTCTCAGAGACGACGGCGAGGGAGAGGATGAGTACAAGCTCCTGAAGTTCAAGCGTTCAAATCAGGGAACATGCATCAACCAGAGACCTATAGTGTTCAAGGGCGAGCATGTTGAAAAGGGCGAGGTCATCGCAGATGGACCGTCCACTGAGAACGGCGAAGTGGCCCTCGGAAAAAACCTTCTCATAGGCTTCATGACGTGGGAAGGATACAACTACGAGGACGCCATAATACTCAATGAAAGACTCATAATGGAAGATGTTCTGACATCCATCCATATAGAAAAATACGAGGCAGAGGCCAGAGATACCAAGCTGGGGCCTGAAGAGATCACAAGAGATATACCTAACGTGGGCGAGGATGCCCTCAAGGATCTCGATGAAGACGGCATCATAAGAAAGGGCGCCGAAGTAAACTCCTCCGACATATTGGTAGGTAAGGTAACGCCTAAGGGCGAGACTGAGCTTACGGCTGAGGAGAGACTGCTCCGTGCCATCTTTGGAGAAAAGGCAAGAGAAGTGCGTGACACATCTCTGAGAGTGCCTCACGGCGAAACAGGTATAGTAGTAGAAGTAAAGATATTCTCAAGGGAAAACGGCGACGAGCTTCCTCCTGGAGTAAACAAGCTGGTAAGATGCTACATTGCTACCAAGAGAAAGATCAGCGTCGGAGACAAGATGGCAGGACGACACGGAAACAAGGGTGTAATTTCCAGAATACTGCCTGAGGAGGATATGCCTTTCCTGGAAAACGGACAGCCGCTTCAGGTAATGCTCAACCCTCTGGGCGTACCTTCCCGAATGAACGTAGGTCAGGTGCTTGAGGTTCATCTGGGTCTTGCTGCCAAGCAGGAGGGCTGGTATATTGCCACGCCTGTATTCGACGGAGCCAACGAGAAGGATATAATCAAGCTGCTGGGAGAAAACAATTTCGACGAAAGCGGCAAGCTGTGGCTGAGAGACGGAAGAACAGGAGAATACTTCGACAATCCTGTAACGGTAGGATACATGTATATGCTGAAGCTGCACCATCTGGTAGACGATAAGATTCACGCCAGAAGTACAGGTCCGTACTCACTGGTTACGCAGCAGCCTCTGGGCGGAAAGGCTCAGTTCGGCGGACAGCGTTTCGGTGAGATGGAGGTTTGGGCTCTGGAAGCATACGGAGCAGCATATACTCTTCAGGAAATCCTGACGGTCAAGTCCGACGATATAGTAGGTCGTGTCAAGACGTATGAGGCTATAGTAAAAGGCGAAAACATTCCTGAGCCGGGAATACCTGAGTCATTCAAGGTACTGATAAAGGAAATGCAGAGTCTGTGTCTCGACGTCAAGGTGCTGACGGAGGATAACGAGGAGATAACCATCAAGGAAACCAGCGAGCTGGAAGACATACCTGTGATAGAGGATATGGTGGAAGCTGAACTGGAGGGGGATGTTCCTGAAGAGGATGATGATATGGAGATCGTGGATGAAGATGACGGCTTCGGAGATGACGAGGACGACATGTTCGAGGACGAGGATGATCTTATCACCATCATTGAAGAAGACAGTGAAGAATTATAGGAAAGGGGAAGTGACAGATGAGCGATAACAATAATTATGAATTGAATAATTTCGAATCTCTGCAGATCGGTCTGGCGTCGACAGAGAAGATACTGAGCTGGTCGCATGGAGAAGTTACTAAGCCCGAGACTATAAACTACAGGACTCTCAAGCCTGAAAAGGACGGCCTTTTCTGTGAAAGGATATTCGGACCTACCAAGGATTGGGAGTGCCATTGCGGTAAATACAAGAGAATAAGATACAAGGGCATCGTCTGCGATAAATGCGGAGTAGAGGTTACAAAGGCAAAGGTTAGAAGAGAGAGGATGGGCCACATCAAGCTGGCATCGCCTGTTTCTCATATATGGTATTTCAAGGGTATCCCGTCGAGGATGGGTCTTGTTCTGGACATATCGCCCAGAACGCTTGAAAAGATCCTGTACTTTGCAAACTTCATAGTTACCGATCCCGGCAATACGGAATTCGCATACAAGGAAGTGCTTACCGAGGATCAGTACAGAGAAGCAAAAGACAACCCTGCCAACAAGTTCAAGGCGGGCATGGGAGCGGAAGCTATAAGAGAGCTTCTGACGCATATAGATCTCGACGAGCTTTCGGAGGATCTCAGAAAGAAGCTCGTCAATGCCACTGGACAGAAGAAAATAAGGATCGTGAGAAGACTTGAGGTCATCGAGGCTCTCAGAACATCGGGCAACAGACCTGAATGGATGGTATTGGAGGTAATCCCTGTGATCCCGCCTGATCTGAGACCTATGGTACAGCTTGACGGCGGCAGATTCGCCACCTCCGATCTCAACGATCTTTACAGACGTGTTATCAACAGAAACAACAGACTCAACAGACTTCTTGAGCTGGGTGCGCCTGACATCATCGTCAGAAACGAAAAGAGAATGCTTCAGGAAGCAGTTGACGCCCTCATAGATAACGGCAGAAGAGGAAGACCTGTGACAGGCCCGGGGTCGAGACCTCTCAAGTCGCTGTCGGATATGCTCAAGGGAAAGCAGGGAAGATTCAGACAGAACCTGCTGGGTAAGAGAGTCGATTATTCGGGACGTTCCGTAATCGTAGTAGGTCCTGAGCTTCGCTTCTGGCAGTGCGGACTTCCTAAGAAGATGGCTCTTGAGCTGTTCAAGCCGTTCATCATGAAGAAGCTCGTTGAGAATGGAAATGCTCACAATATAAAGAGCGCCAAGAGAATGGTGGAAAAGGTAAGGCCTGAGGTATGGGACGTTCTGGAAGGAGTTATCAAGGAGCATCCTGTTATGCTTAACCGTGCCCCGACCCTCCACAGACTTGGTATACAGGCATTCGAGCCTGTTCTCGTCGAGGGTAAGGCCATCAAGCTGCACCCTCTGGCATGTACAGCCTTCAACGCCGACTTCGACGGAGACCAGATGGCGGTACACGTGCCTCTCAGCGTTGAAGCACAGGCTGAGGCCAGATTCCTCATGCTGTCGGTAAACAATATTCTGGCGCCTAAGGATGGCTCACCTATCACTACGCCTACTCAGGACATGATACTGGGAAGCTACTACCTGACACATCCGGGTCAGGAAGAGGGCAGGAGGAATTCCCCTGCCGAAAAGGGCGACGGAAAAGTGTTTACAGACCTTTCCGAGATGCTGATGGCTTATCAGAACGGCACAGTAGGTCTTCACGCCAGAGTAAAGGTGAGAATGTATGCGGGAGAGCATGACACGAGAGGAAAGCTTGTGGAATCCACTGTAGGAAGATTCATCTTCAACCAGAAGATTCCTCAGGATCTTGGATATGTGGAAGACAGAGAGGCCGATCCGTATTCACTGGAAATCGACTTCCTCTGCGACAAGAAAAAGCTGGGACAGATCATCGACAGATGCTATCGTATCCACGGCAATACAGAGACAGCCATCATGTTGGACTACATCAAGGATATGGGCTTCCACTATTCGACTATAGCAGCCATCACCATCAGTATTTCCGACATGGAGATACCTGATGCCAAGGCTGATATCATAGCCGAGTCGGAAAAGATGGTAGATAAGTATGAGATGGCATACAGAAGAGGTCTCGTATCGGATCAGGAAAGATACGAGAAGGTAATCGAAATATGGAACAAGACCACAGATGACGTTGCGGATGCGCTGATGGAATCACTGGATTCCCTCAACAACCTGTTCATCATGGCACACTCCGGAGCGAGAGGTAGTAAGAACCAGATCAGACAGATCGGCGGTATGAGAGGTCTCATGGCCAATGCAACAGGTAAGACCATCGAGATCCCTATCAAGGCAAACTTCCGTGAAGGACTTTCCGTCCTGGAATACTTCATTTCCACCAACGGAGCGAGAAAGGGTCTTGCCGATACGGCGCTGCGAACTGCCGACTCCGGTTACCTGACAAGAAGACTTGTAGACGTTTCTCATAATGTGATCGTCAGAGAAGACGACTGCGGTACAGATGAGGGTATCGAGGTAAAGGCCTTCACTGACGGTAAGGAAGTAATAGAAAAATTAAAGGATCGTATCGTGGGAAGAGTTGCGCTGCTGGATATCCGTGATCCTGAGACAGGAAAGCTCATCGTGGAGCAGGACTGCGAGATAACGGAGGATGCTGCCGAAGCCATCGAAGCTGCAGGCATCGAGTCCGTTGCCATCAGATCGGTAATGACATGCCACAGCAAGACAGGCGTATGCGCCAAGTGCTACGGCAGAAACCTGGCAACAGGCGAAGCTGTAAACATCGGAGAAGCAGTAGGTATAACTGCAGCCCAGTCCATCGGTGAACCGGGTACTCAGCTGACCATGAGAACGTTCCATACAGGCGGTGTAGCCGGATCCGATATCACCCACGGTCTGCCTAGAGTAGAAGAGCTGTTCGAGGCAAGAAAGCCTAAGGGTCTTGCTGTTATCTGCGAGGCTGACGGAACTGTGGTTTCCATCGAGCCTACCATGGACAATAAGACTGAGGTTAAGGTAAGAGGTGAAGAGGAAAGAGTATATGAGATTCCTTACGGAGCTCGTATAGCCGTAACAGAGGGTGAGTACATTCTCGCCGGCGCCAACATCACCAAGGGACCTCTGGATCCTAAGGATATACTGAGACTCAACGGGGTTGAAGGTGTTTACCAGTATCTGCTGAAGGAAGTTCAGCGTGTATATAAGCAGCAGGGTGTAGACATCAACGATAAGCATATCGAGGTAATCGTCGGACAGATGCTCAGCAAGATGAAGGTCAACGATCCGGGAGATACAGGACTGCTGCCCGGCGGACAGTACAGCAAGGTAGAAATCGACGAGGCCAATGAAGCTGCCATCGCCGAAGGAAAGCAGCCGGCTGAAGCGGAAAGACTGCTTCTGGGTATCACCAAGGCATCGCTGGCAACAAGCTCCTTCCTGTCGGCCGCATCATTCCAGGAGACCACCAGAGTCCTGACGGATGCTGCCATAAAGGGTAAGAACGACAAGCTTCAGGGTCTTAAGGAAAACGTAATCATCGGTAAGCTGATACCTGCAGGAACAGGTATGAAGAAGTACAGATCCATCGATCTCGACTACGGTGTGAATACTGCACTGATCGAAGCCTACAGGCAGATGCAGATGGAGATGGAAATGGAAGCCTACGAGGACGATGATATGGAGGATATCGTACCTGCAATGGGAACTGCCGGAGACATGGCGGCTGCAGAGGAATTCGCCGCTGAAATGGAATCCGGTCAGGGTATCGAGATCATCGAATACGAGGAATAAAACAAAGGGCATTATTGAGATAATATTGTTGACATAATGCTTGAAAACGTGATAAAATATATGCTGGTCTGGGCTGCCTACAGCTCGGCCGGCATATTTATTTATGCCTTATATACACTTTAATTTTGAAGAAAGGAGAAAAAGGATGCCTACAATTAACCAATTAGTACGTCAGGGCAGAACCAGCAGTGAAAAGAAGTCAACGGCGCCGGCTCTCAACAAGGGAATGAACTCCCTGAGAAGAGTTGCCACTGATGTAAACTCTCCTCAGAAGAGAGGCGTTTGCACATCAGTAAAGACTGTTACTCCTAAGAAGCCTAATTCAGCTCTTAGAAAAGTAGCAAGAGTTCGTCTCACTAACGGAATCGAAGTTACAGCATACATTCCTGGAATCGGTCATAACCTTCAGGAGCACAGTGTTGTACTGATCAGAGGCGGAAGAGTTAAGGACCTCCCGGGTGTAAGATATCACATCGTAAGAGGTACGCTTGATACTGCAGGTGTTGCAGACAGAAAGCAGGCTCGCTCCAAGTACGGGGCCAAGAGACCTAAGCAGAAGTAGTAATCGGTAAATTTTAAGTGCCTTTGACCTATTCAATATATAGATCAATGCGCACCGCGCGCGCGATGATCGTAGTCATTCATCAGATTGGATTGTTGCGTTCGAGTACCGACTTGAAGTTTTAACAGGAGGGAAGAGAAGTGCCAAGAAAAGGAAATGTACCTAAGCGTGAAGTACTTCCGGATCCGGTATACGGCAGCGTTGTCGTTGCCAAGCTGATCAACAGCGTAATGCTGGACGGAAAGAAAGGTGTTGCCCAGAAGATCGTTTATGACGCTTTCGAGCAGATTAAGGAAGCTACAGGGGAAGAGCCTTTGGAAGTATTCGAAAAAGCAATGAACAACATTATGCCTGTTCTTGAGGTAAAAGCAAGAAGAGTCGGCGGTGCCAACTATCAGGTGCCGATCGAGGTAAGAGCTGACAGACGTCAGACACTGGGACTCAGATGGCTTACAAAGTACACAAGAGCCAGAGGCGAAAAGACCATGTCAGACAGACTGGCAAAGGAACTGATGGACGCAGCCAACAATACAGGCGCATCAGTTAAGAAAAAGGAAGATACTCACAAGATGGCAGAGGCCAACAAGGCATTTGCACATTACAGATGGTAGTATGATGTATGAAGCATCGTAATAAAGCAGAAAGGAGGATAATATGTCAAACAGAAGTTTTCCGCTGGAAAAGACCAGAAATATAGGAATCATGGCGCATATCGACGCAGGAAAAACGACGACCACGGAAAGAATACTGTTCTATACGGGTAGAACTCATAAGCTGGGCGAGACTCATGAAGGCGCTGCAACCATGGACTGGATGGAGCAGGAACAGGAACGTGGTATCACAATTACCTCTGCTGCTACTACAGCCCAATGGAAAGACACTAGAATTAACATCATCGATACACCGGGACACGTGGACTTTACTGTAGAAGTTGAGCGTTCGCTGAGAGTTCTCGACGGAGCAGTTACCGTGCTTTGCGCTAAAGGCGGCGTTGAGCCTCAGTCGGAAACCGTTTGGAGACAGGCGGAAAAATACGGTGTTCCGCGTATGATATTCGTAAACAAGATGGATATAATGGGGGCTGATTTTTACCGCGTCGTGGATATGATAAAGGAAAGGCTGAAGGCCAATGCAGTGCCTATTCAGCTTCCTATCGGTAAGGAGGAAACCTTTGTCGGTATCGTAGACCTGGTTGAAATGAAGGCCGAAGTATATAAGGACGATCTTGGAAAAGAATATGAAAAGGTAGAGATCCCTGATGAGCTCAAGGAGGATGCCGAAATATGGCGTGAAAGACTGCTTGAGTCGGTTGCCGAGGTTGATGAAGATCTGATGATGAAATTCCTTGAAGGGGAGGAAATCACCGAGAAGGAAATCAAGAAGACCTTAAGATCTGCAACTATTGCAGGTCAGCTGGTTCCGGTAACATGCGGATCTGCATACAGAAACAAAGGCGTTCAGCTGATGCTTGACGCGGTAGTTGATTATATGCCATCACCTGTGGACATCCCGCCTATAAAGGGAATCGTACCGAGAACAGGTGCTGAAGAGGAAAGACCTGCAGATGATAACGGTCCATTCTCAGCCTTAGCCTTCAAGATCATGGCTGACCCATATGTGGGCAAGCTGGCGTTCTTCAGAGTTTATTCGGGAACACTGGACTCAGGCTCCTACGTATATAACTCGACGAAGGAAAAGAAGGAGAGAGTAGGAAGAATACTTCAGATGCACGCCAACAAGAGAGAGGATATCGACAAGGTATACTCGGGCGATATTGCAGCAGCAGTAGGACTTAAGGTTACTACTACAGGAGACACTCTCTGTGATGAAAAGAGAGAAATTATATTAGAGTCTATGGAATTCCCTGATCCTGTAATTGAAATTGCCATTGAGCCTAAGACAAAGGCAGGACAGGAAAAAATGGGTATGGCCCTTGTCAAGCTGGCAGAGGAAGACCCTACCTTCAAGACTTATACAAACGAAGATACAGGACAGACTATAATCGCCGGAATGGGTGAGCTTCACTTGGAAATCATCGTGGACAGACTCTTAAGAGAATTTAAGGTCGAGGCCAATGTCGGCAAGCCACAGGTTTCATACAAGGAAACTATCACGGGAACTGCAGATGTGGATCACAAGTACGCGAAGCAGTCCGGCGGACGTGGACAGTATGGTCATGTCAAGATCAAGCTTTATCCTAGAGAACCGGGTGAGGGCTTCGAGTTCAAGAATTCCATCGTGGGAGGCGCTATTCCTAAGGAATACATTCCTAAGATCGAGGAAGGTATTAAGGAAGCTATGCAGACCGGTCCTATGGCAGGATATCAGATGGTAGACATTGGAGTTGAGCTTTATGATGGCTCATATCACGAAGTTGACTCATCTGAAATGGCATTCAAGATCGCAGCATCAATGGCTTTGAGAGAGGCTGCGAAAAAAGCGAAGCCTGTGCTGCTTGAGCCGATATTCAAGATAGAAGTTACAGTTCCTGATGAATACATGGGAGATGTAATCGGAGATATCAGCTCAAGAAGAGGAAGGATCGAAGGTTCAGACATGAATAACGGCGCAGTGGCAGTAAGAGGATATGTTCCTCTCTCCGAGATGTTCGGATATGCTACGGATCTGAGATCGAAGACTCAGGGCAGAGGCGTTTATGTAATGCAGTTTGACCACTTTGAAAAACTACCTGATAGTTTAGTGGATTCTATTAATAAGTAATTTAGGAGGAAAGAGTAAAATGGCAAAAGCTAAATTTGAAAGAACGAAGCCGCATAT
>CAUDEQ010000048.1 GCA_958448635.1 uncultured Bacillota bacterium
AATATATTCCTTGTCCGCACCAACTCCTTTCACCAGATATCCTTTTTTTAACCGTGCTTCTCTGATTTTGGATTTCATTAGTTCCTCGATCAACTCTTCTCTTGTCATAGAAGAATAATCATCAGAAGTGCTCATGGGCTCTCCGGGAGTTATTAATTCTACAGTATTAACTGGAGCTTTATGTGCACGCCTTGAGCCATGTTCGATACCTTGAGACTTTTCATAAAGAATTCTGTAGCGTCGAGCGCTTTCTTCGCTTATTCCGAACATTATTCCGGCATTAAGATTAGACAGGCCTGATTCATGTATTTTCCGACCAACTTCCAGGCGTTCTTTCTTGTTGTACTTCAATGGTAACCTCCTTGTATGAAACAACTGTAGGATGCATACAGATTATCTGTCTTTAATGTACAACATCCCACATTTTCGTGTCCAGTTTTAGTTTACCACTGCATTAGGGGGATGCCTAGACCCCAAGATTAGCCCCCGAACTTCACAGACCCCAAAAGATTTTGATTACCCCTTAATGGGCGGCTGCTGTTTTTGATGATAATGATAAGCTGTAAGGTTATTTTTTATATGAGTCTTATCGGAGCTACATATAATGGCGAGCTTTTTTAGTTATTTTTTTTTGGGGGGGCTGTATAGTGGGTTATTCTCTGGCACTGTCAAGATTGCAATGATTCCTTCGATTGAATTATGTATTTTTTCTCTGAGCTCACCGACGTTAGTAAACTCAGAGTGGATTCAGGAAACAATTTTTCATACATGAAAACCATGAAAATATATTAGAGTCTATGGCGTTGACTTTTGCAGAGGGTGCGGATATAATTCCTTCCGAATGGAGAATGAATTTACAATACGGAAGTGACAGCATGAGAAGAGACTTGACAAGAGGGCCGGTGATGAGGTCCATGATGATGTTCGCCATACCCATGATCTGCGGCAACCTGCTGCAGCAGTGCTACAACATCGCAGATACGCTGATCATAAGCAGGTATCTGGGCCCTGATGCGTTGGCGGCGGTGGGCTCGGCATTCACACTTATGACATTCATAACATCTATTATGATGGGGCTCTGCATGGGAAGCGGGGCGCTGTTTTCCATATATTTCGGACGAAGAGATGAAAAGGCGCTGGCGGAATGTGCGTGGGCGTCATTTACGCTTATTGCAGCGATAACTGTGGTATTGAATATCGCGGCTTTTTTATGTCTGGATGGGATACAAGGTTTTCTTCATGTGCCGGAGGGCGATGTATGGGGCATGATGAGAGCTTATCTTGAGGTCATATTCTGCGGCATCGCCGGAACGTTTCTCTTCAACTATTTCGCATGCTATCTGCGTGCTGTAGGCAATTCGATAACGCCGCTGATATTCCTGGGCATTTCGGCAGCGCTCAATATTGCCCTTGATTTTGTATTCATAGCAGGACTTGGCAGAGGTGCGGCAGGTGCGGCGGAGGCAACGATAATCTCCCAGTATTTTTCGGGGCTGGGGCTGGGTGCCTTTGCCATGATGCGCCATGCATCGCTGCGTTGGCCGGGAAGAAGCCTTCGAATATGCTTGTCGCGCATCAGAGAGGTGGCGGGCTTCTCGGTGCTTACATGCATTCAGCAGTCGGTCATGAATCTGGGAATCCTCATGGTTCAGGGACTTGTAAACAGCTTTGGCCCTTCAGTCATGGCGGCATTTGCGGCAGGAGTGAAGATCGATGCCTTTGCATATCTGGCGCTTCAGGATTTCGGCAATGCTTTTTCCACGTTTATCGCACAGAATTGCGGCGCCGGAAAGCATGAGCGGATACGATCGGGGCTTCGCGGAGCAGCTGCAGCTGCAGTGGTCTTCGGTGCATGCGTTTCACTTATGGTGTGGCTCTTTGCACGCCGGCTGATGCTGCTGTTCGTGGAGCCTGCGGAAACTGAGATAATTGCAGAAGGCATCAGATACCTTCATATAGAAGGCTTCTTTTACAGCGGGATCGGCTGTCTGTTTTTGCTGTACGGTCTGTATCGCGGTCTGGGCAAGCCGGGCATGAGCGTGGTGCTTACGGTGATATCACTGGGAACGAGGGTGGCGCTGGCATACGTTCTGTCGTCCATACCTGCTCTGGGTGTGACAGGTATATGGTGGTCGGTTCCCATCGGCTGGCTTCTGGCTGATATTGCGGGAGCAGTCTGCTACAGGAAAGTCTGTCTGAAAAAAAGAAGCCCCCATGCACATGATTGCAGTCGTGCATGAGAGCTGCTTAAGCTGGTTTTAAATGCACTTTCTGATGGGATGTCTTACGACTGTCTTCAGCCTGTCCGGAGCGCATTTTCTTGGATCGCTGAGATATATCTCGTGGTGGAGCCGGCTTTCGTTGATGTCCACCTGGTATCCCGAGGAGACTGCGTAGCTTTCCATCGCCTCGATGGTTGCCGGCTCATCGTCATAGGAGCCAAGGTGCATGCAGTGAACGCACAGTCCCTCATGGTATGTGAAAAATTCCACCTTTGAAAAATCGCGCTTTTTCTTATTGGCAGCCTCCTGGAGCGCCCACTCAAAATCGTCCTCGGTGACAAAATCAGGAAGTCTTATCATGGATATGAAATGCATATCGTCCTTCCTGCTGTAATCCAGGCCGACGGTATCCTCCTGCCACCATAGACCCTCCAGGGGAGGAACCACGTATTCAAAGAAGCCTTCGATCTTATGTGAAGTCTTATGGCTCATCTTTAAAGTATAGGCAACTCCGTAAAGCAGCTCGATGGACTGCTTGTACTGGCTGTCCTCCTGATTGGGATTACCTGTGCCTCTCACTGCGATATAGTTCATCCTGGGGATTTCCACTATCATCGGCTTCGCCTTGGGCATATAGAATTCCTTGTACTCCTTTTTGAAATCAAAAGCCATTACCGCGCCTCCCTTCTGCGGCTCATGGGAAATAACATATGCGTATGATATCCGTACAGCTCTGATGCAAAGCAGTCAGCGTCGCGCTCATTTATGGTACGGCTCATGCTTTATGATTCTGAAGCTCCTGTAGATTTGCTCCAGCAGGATCACTCTCATCATCTGATGGGGGAAGGTCATGGCGGAGAAGGAAAGCTTGAAATCGGCGCGTCTGCTCACTTCCGGGGAAAGACCCAGGGAGCCTCCGATGACGAAGACTATGCTGCTCCTTCCCTCTATGCCAAGGGCTTCGATTTTGGAAGCCAGCTGCTCGGAGGACATGGCTTTTCCCTTGATTTCAAGGGTGATAACGTAGTCCGAGGGCCTGATCCGGCTCAGGATATCTTCTCCCTCGGCAATCTTCACCGCTTCCTCGTCGGCAGCGGAGGGATTGGCTCTCAGAGGGCTCTCTCTAAGCTCGATGATGTTCAGGGCACAATAGCTGCCCAGTCGTTTTGAATATTCACTGACGGCATCTGTCCAGTACCTTTCCTTGAGCTTGCCTATAGCTATGACGGTTATGTTCATCGGATATTCCTTTCCATCTTCTGTGCCGGTGCGATGCAGGCATCAGACCTCGTAGAGGCAGCTGCAGCAGTCTCTATGGACAACCTCCACCTTCAGATCGCTTCCTATAAATATATCCTTTTCCATCAGCGTGTTCTTCACAGCCAGCAGAGCCACTGAAGGATCGTTGTTCTCGCGGCTCAGATGTCCCAGAAGTATGCGCCTCTTTTTCGGCTTGGCCTCCACTATGCTGCAGAGGCATTCTCCCGCAGAAACATTGCTGAGATGACCGTTCTTGCCCAGGATCCTGCGCTTGAGCTGATATGGGTATGAGCCCATCAGCAGGATCTCCTCCTCATGGTTTGCCTCCAGCAGCAGCAGATCCGCATCCGTTATTTCGTCAAAGATCTCCTCGGTTATGTGTCCCACGTCAGTGGCTATGCTTATCTGCCTGTCGTTGATGTAAATGCTGAAGCCCACAGGCTCCGAGGCGTCGTGGGGTATGGAAAAAGGCCTGATGAGGAAATCATCTATGTAAAAATCCTCGCCCGTATGGAAAATGGCGCGCTTTTCCTCTGCCACGGGGCGCTCGATGGCCTCCCAGGTGCCGGCATTGGCATATACTACGGCGTTGGGAAGCTTTTTCGTCAATATCGGAAGGCTCCTGACATGGTCTATATGCTCGTGAGTCACAAGTATGCCGCAGACGTCTTCCTTTTCTACGCCTGCGTTGTCAAGACCCTGAAAAATCTTCTTTCCGGATATTCCGGCATCTATCAGCAATGCTTTATCGTCTGTCTTTATAAGATAACAGTTCCCGCTGCTTCCGCTGGCCAGGGAACAGAATTTAAGTTTCATAAAATACGTCTCCTTTGCTATAACAAAGATACTCCAATTACCGCCGAAAGTCAACGTGGACATGGGGCGAGGGATATGGTAAATTTAATGTGGAAATAATGAAAAGAGGGAGAGAGGGAAAGCAGGACCAACGATGAAAAACGACAAAATACTCAGGATATATACCGACGGCGGCTGTTCCGGAAATCAGAGCGACGAAAATCTGGGCGGCTGGGGAGCAATACTGGAATTCGGAGAAGCCGTGAAGGAGCTCTACGGAAGTGAGGCCAATACCACCAATAACAGGATGGAAATGACGGCGCTTTTGGAGGCATTCAGGGCCATCAAAAAAGAAGGGCAGATCATTCACGTGTTTTCGGACAGCAGCTACCTCATGGACTGCTTCAGAAAAAAATGGTATGTGAACTGGCAGAAAAACGGCTGGCAGACCTCGGCGAAAAAGCCTGTCGAAAACAAGGAGCTGTGGCAGCAGCTGCTGTCATATATCGACAGGCATGAGATAAGCTTTTTCCGCGTCAAGGGACATGTCAATCTCAACAGCAAATCCACTGATTTTGACAAGCTGTATCAGAAGTTCGTCCAATGGAACGGCGCCGGCTTTTCATATGATGACTTCATGTATGTGACGGAAAGGAACAACAGAGCTGATGAACTGGCAAATATGGGAATAGATGAGCTGAGAAAGTGATATCGTACATGTAAAATGAAATAATTTCCGTCAAGACGGACATAGAATAAAACACTCCGTTCTGCGCAACATATATCTATCGCAGAACGGAGGTTTTTTGTTGGAGAAAAAGAGAGAAAAGGACAGAGGGATAAGAGGATATATAAGGAAGCTGGCATGCATATTGACCGGCGCTGTTGCCATATGCTGTGTGGCATTGTTTTTGGCGGCCATAATAGCGGGGCCTGCCCGCAACGAGCCGGAGGAGGCTTCCTACGGTGAGGCTGCTGCGGACGTTGTGGCAAAGCCGTCAGACAGACGGCAGGTCATCGTATCCATGGGAGAAAAATACGGCGAGGCTTTCATAAGCTGGAAGGGCAACGAAAAAGGCCCCGACTATATCAGATATTCGAAGGACAGATACAGCCTGCCGGTGACGGAGCCTGTCAGAGGGCAGCGATGCAGAGTGTTGAGTGACGATGTATACCGGTACAAGGTCAGGCTCACGGGGCTTGAGCCGGGAAAAAATTATTACTACGAAATAGGGGACGGCACTGTTTATGACGATCCTCGTTTTTTCAGTACGCCGGATAATGACGGGGAGGATGTCTTCGCATATCTGGGAGATCCACAGTTCGACAGAAGCACAGATGACTACGAGGACTGGGGAGATCTTGTATGGGGCATGTACGATAGAGCGCCGGATACGGAATTCGTTGTGACGGGAGGAGACATGGTCAACCTGCCGACGAGGGAGGATCACTGGAACGGCTTTCTGGACAACTGCAGACTATTCTCCATGATACCTATGGCGACGATTCCGGGAAATCATGAAGGCGTCACCTCCAACAATACATACAGGGCGCTTTTTCATCATGTGGACAACGGGCCTGCCGATGAGGCCTTTTACTGGTTTGAAAGCGAGACCTGCAGATTCGTAATGATGGACAGCTCCTTTCTGACAAAGGCCCGCAGGGCAGCCATGGGTCAGGCTCTGTGGAGCGTCAGGGAGCAGGAGGTGAAAAAGTGGCTGAGAAAAACTCTCAGAGAAAGCCGCAAGCCATGGAATATCGTAGTCGTGCACCATCCCGTGTACGGGCTTCACGATTTTTTCACCGTATCGCCGGAAATAAGGGAAAGCTGGCTGCCGATCATGAAGGAGGGTGTGGATCTGGTGCTATGCGGCCACCAGCACGTATATATGAGGACGCAGCGGATGGACGGGATTACGTATATAATGGGAGTTTCAGGATCCAAACGCAGCAATTACTACAAGGGCTTCAACGAGCCCATGTACAGCAGATCGATATATGCCTCCGGCTCCAACTATCAGATATTTCGTGCGACACCTGAGCGGCTGGAGATAAAATCATATAATGAAAAAGGCGACATCATAGATGCCGCCCATATTGATAAAAATATCAGACTTCCATATTTTCAAACTTTTTAGTGGCCACAAGATAATCGTTCAGCGTGCCGAGATGAACATAATAGTAGGAATACCTGTCCTCCTTGCGTATATCGATGAGTCCGGCCTCCTTCAGCTTCTTTACATGCTGGGAAATGGTGGCCTGAGCGTAGTCGAAGTGCTCCACAAGATCCTTGTTGCAGATACGCTCTCTCGTCTTGTTCTTTGCCATTATATATCGGAAGATTTTGATCCTTGCCGGATGTGCCAGGGCGTCGGATATACGTGCGATGAGGATGATATCCTTTTCCTGCATTTCATCCAGCTCTTTTCTAAGTCTCATAGATAACTGCTCCTTCTGAAGTTTCACACTGCGCTTTGCATTGTGCTTTATTAAGTATACGTTCAGGCGAAAAATATGTCAACGATTGTCGGAAGAAGAAAAGGCTTTTATACCTGCAAAAATATTTGCACTAAGGCTTTTAATGTGATAGTATGACAGTGAAGCTGATTTGCAAAGGGCAGACAGGCATTTTGCAAAGGGCAAGCCGAAGGCATGCAAGGAAAGCTGAAGTTGTTGACTGTGCAAAAGGAGAGATATATGAGAGAAAAGGATTATCTGGCGATTTTGCAGAAGGGCTCGGAAATTCTGGGAGAGGCTATCCATGTGGTGGATGCCAGCGGAATAACCATAATATACAACGAAGCTATGGCCAAGCTGGAGAAGATCAACGTCGAGGACGTGCTGGGAAAGCCGTTCCGAGATGTTTTTTCTTACATACCGAAGAATGAGAGCACACTGACCAAGGCCCTCAGCGAGGGAAAGGAGACCGCCAACAAGCAGCAGACATACTTTAACATATACGGTAAACAGATAACCACCATAAACACCACTGTTCCCATTGAGGTCAACGGAGAGGTGGTGGCAGCCATAGAGGTAGCTAAGGATATAACAGATATCAAGAACATGAGCGATACCATTCTGGAGCTGCAGAAGGAGGCTGTGGAGGGGGCAGACAACGACGAAGCCGAGGCAGCCAAGAGAAGGGGAAAGCCTAAGCTGAAGCAGTACAGCTTCAAGGATCTGACAGGCGCAGAGACAAAGTTCATCGAGGTTCTGGAAATGGCCAAGAAGGCGGCGAGGACGGATGTATCGGTATTCATATACGGTGAGACGGGAACCGGAAAGGAGCTGTTCGCTCAGAGCATCCATTACGATGGGACAAGAAAGAGCAAGCCCTTCCTGGCGCAGAACTGTGCGGCGCTTCCCGAGAGCTTGCTGGAAGGAATACTTTTCGGAACCGTCAAGGGCGGCTTTACGGGAGCGGTGGATAGAGCCGGGCTGTTTGAGCAGGCCAGTGGCGGGACCCTGCTGTTGGATGAGGTGAGCGCCATGCCATATGAACTGCAGGGAAAGCTGCTGAGAGTGCTGCAGGAGGATTACATACGTCGTGTAGGAGGCAGCAGGGATATACCTGTGGACGTCCGTATCATAGCCACTGTAAACGAGCCGGTCGAGAAGCTGATAGCTGAGGGTGCGCTGCGTAAGGACCTCTACTACAGACTCAATATAGTGAATCTTGTGCTGCCTCCCCTCAGAGACAGAAAGGGCGACATACCGCTGTTGGCCGAGAGATTTCTGGAAAAGCACAATGCCCGATACGGCAAGGAGGTGTGGATGATATCCGATAAGGCCATGGATAAGCTGATGAAATACGACTATCCCGGAAATGTCAGGGAGCTTGAGAATATCATAATGTCTGCGGTATCCATGACAGACCGGGAGCATGTGCTGAACGAAAAGGATATCAATATAAGCACAGGGCATTACGAGCGAGAGACTGTGATGGCCGGCTTCGAGAGGGGCGAAGCCTCACTGGCGGAATATCTTGAGTCCGTTGAAAAGACAGTCATCAGGAGGTATCTCGCCACCAACAACGGTAATATTTCCAGGACAGCAAAGGATCTGGGCATGCTGAGGCAGAATCTGCAGCATAAGATGAAGAAATACGGACTGGACAGGTAGGAGCGGAATCGACTGAGGAGGTCATAACGAGAAAAGGCAAAAACGAGAAAAGGCGAATAAGTGCAAAAATATTTGCTAAATAATGCAACTATTTTTGCATATAAAATAGTTAGAATTATAGAGTAATTGCAGGTCTTTGAACCATAAAAATGTATAAACGGCTGAATTTCAACGTTTCTAAAGATACATAAAAATACATTTGCATTGGCACGAGACTTGCTTTTTATTATGGCATGATAAATTCGTATCGCAAATTATGATAAAAAAAGATGAAAAGGAGAATTGATATGCAGAATGTAAAAGTAATCATTTGGGGCCTTGGCGCTATGGGCGGCGGAGTTGCTGATATGCTTCTCACAAAGAAAGGTATTGATATCGTAGGCGTAGCAGGAAGAGGAAAGAAGATCGGAACTTCAATGTATGACTACATCAAGACTGAGAAGGGCGACAGAGAGGACGTTATAATCCAGGCGGCAGAGGATGTTATCAAGCCGGGAGCTGCGGACATCGTTATACTCTGCACCGATTCATTCACAAAGAACGCTTTCCCAAGAATGAAGTTCATAATGGAACAGGGAATCAACTGCATTACTTCGGCAGAGGAAATGGCTTATCCTAAGGCTCAGAATCCTGAACTGGCTGAGGAGCTGGATAAGATCGCCAAGGCAAACGGCGTAACTCTGCTGGGAACAGGTATCAATCCTGGACACATCATGGATCTGCTGGTACTGGTAATGACAGGCTGCATGACAGATGTTGAGCATATCCTTTCAAGAAGAGTAAATTCACTTTCACCATTCGGTCCTGCTGTAATGGAAGAGCAGGGAATCGGCATCTCCGTAGAAGAGTTTGCCAAGAGAAAGGCCGAAGGTACAATGTCGGGACACGTTGGCTTTGCTGAATCCGTTGGAATGATCGCAGAAGGTCTCGGACTTGGCGTTGAGAAGTTCGCTCAGGACATGAACCCTATCACCACAGACGTTGACAGAAAGTCTCCTTACGGCTTTGCAGCAGCAGGCTCATGTGCCGGCGTTGCAATGGAAGCAGATGCTACTCTCAGCAACGGCATGGAAGTGAGAATGGAGCATCCTCAGCAGATCGAGCCTGAACAGGTAGGCGTTCAGACAGGCGACTACGTTATCATCAAGGGAACTCCAAGCGTTAACATGGTAAACAGCCCTGAGGTTGAAGGCGGTCTGGGAACCATAGCAATGTGCGCCAACATGATACCGCAGGTTATAAATGCAGATCCGGGTCTTGTAACCATGATAGACCTGCCTGTACCTAGATGCCTGATGGGCGATGTAAGAGACAGAATAAACCCTGACAAGAAGATCGTGAAATAAGAAGCATGTTCCGCGCTCAGGCCGGCGGAAAAGCTTTATATATGACGCCGGAGACGACGGCAATCAGGCTCTTTCGAGCTTTTGACAGCCTGAAATGCGCAGATAATAAGGATAAAGAAGCGAGGCACCCTTGGAGTACGAGAGTGCCTCGATTAACCACATGAAGAGTTTGAAGTTGAAAGGATTTGTGAAAAATGGCTAAGAAAGGCGATTGGGTGAGAATCCATAAAATCATCTTAAAGGCTGAAGAGAGAACCGGAAAGCTTCCTGAGGACACCCAGAAGGTTCCTCTGGAAATGTGGACCAAGGGCTATCTTCTGGCAGATGCAGAGATCGGCGATGAAGTGGAAATAGAATCGGTGAACGGAAGACGTGAGACGGGAACCTTCATCGAGCTGGAACCGTACTACACTCACGACTACGGCGTTTGCGTACCGGAGCTGCTGGCAATCGACAAGCAGGTCAGAGAAATTTTATTTGGAGGTGATAAATAATGGCTAAATTACCTCAGGATTACGATAGCGTAATGGCAAGAAAAAATGAAGTTATGAACAAGGCGCTTTCCATAGACTACTCCGTATTCGAGTCGGGCTCCATGGCATTTGACTATGAGAGAATGATGAGAGAGACAGGCTACAGTCTGGAGGAAATGCAGGAAATACAGTACAGCGTAGGCGTGGGAAATACTCCTATTCTGGAGCTTAAGAATCTTACGGCTCTGGCAAGAAGCTGTGCTCCTGAAGGAAAGGGCGCAAGGATATTCATCAAGGATGAGGCGTGCAACCCATCGGGAAGCTTCAAGGCAAGAAGAGCCGCCAATGCGGTGTATCATGCCAAGAAGCTGGGATATAAGGGCGTTATCGCCGCAACCTCGGGAAACTACGGTGCTGCCGTTGCTTCGCAGGCCGCCATCGCAGGTCTGGAATGTATCATAGTTCAGGAATGTTACGACTCCAATGGAGTTGGTCAGCCTGAAATCGTTGAAAAGGCAAGAAAGTGTGAAGCTCTGGGCGCAGAGGTCGTGCAGCTCACAGTGGGACCTGAACTTTTCTATAAATTCATACTGCTGTTGGAGGAGACGGGATATTTCAACGCATCGCTGTATACTCCGTTCGGTATCGCCGGAGTTGAGACGCTGGGATACGAGGTTTCAATGCAGTTTAGAGAAAAGTTCGGCAGAGATCCGGATGTTGTGGTATGCACCAACGCAGGCGGAGGAAACCTTACGGGAACAGCAAGGGGTCTTCTGAAGGCCGGCGCTACAGATACAAAGGTTATAGGAGCTTCCATAGACCTGACAGGTCTCCACATGGCTTCAGATGTTGCTTTCAATAAGAAATCATGCACGACGGGACATACGGGCTTCGGCGTTCCATATGCCGTTGACCCTGATCACTCCGATGTTCCAAGGTCGGCTGCAAGACCTCTGAGATATATGGACAGATACGTTACCATAACCCAGGGCGACGTGTTCTATATCACAGAGTGTCTGGCAACTCTGGAAGGAATGGAAAAGGGCCCTGCCGGAAACACCTCGTTGGCTGCCGCATTTGCACTGGCTCAGGAGTTGGATCAGGATCAGATGATAGTTGTTCAGGAAACTGAATATACGGGAGCAGGAAAGCATCTGCAGCCGCAGCTGTCATTTGCAAGAGAAAACGGCATAGAGGTAAGGTTCGGAGACCCTGAAGAAGAGATTCCGGGAAAGAGCGTTATAATACCGTCCCATCCATCTCTCATCAAGGCAAAGGATATGGATCTTGACAGGCAGAAGAAATCCCTCATCAGAGTAAATCTCAGAAAGTACGGAACGGAGCTGACAGAGGAGGATTACAAGTATCTCTGCGAGGAAACAAAGAAGGATATGGACTGGGTAAGGGCCGCAGTTGAAGAAGTAAAAGCCGCTTTATAGGAATGAAGCCTTTGCAGGAGAGGCTGTGAAGGTAAAGAAGGAGAAAACAGGATGAAAAGAGACAATGATTTTGAACAGCGCAGACAGCATATAGCTAATCTGACGGATCAGGAGCTCTACGATAGATTTTGGGAGCTGACAGCACAAGTTGTAGATCCTCTTCTTGAGCTTGGAAGAAAGAACACTACTCCTTCCGTGGAAAGAGCTGTTCTTCTGAGAATGGGAGTATCGTCGTTGGATACACAGAAGATAGTGGAAGGCTGCATGGACAGAGGTCTTATGGGACACGGTGCGGGACATGTGGTTTACAAGATATCACAGGAAAAGGGCATTTCAATACGTGAAGCAAGCATCAAGCTTGCAGAAGGCGAGTACTGGGATGATGCGGTAGCTTTGTTCAAGGGAGGTAAGTAAGATGGCAGATTACAAGCTGGAACCAAATGAAAAATTAGATATTCGCGAAATACTTAAGGACCTGGACAAATACGAGCCGAGAAGAAGAGGCTGGGCGTGGAGAAAGCCTGCTCCCGGTCTGAAGATGGGACCTTTTGAATACAAGGATTGTTCAGAGCCGCTGAAGAACGGCGTGGGACTTCCTCCTGCCAAGTACTTCGGAAACATAGACCCTCAGCCGATGCCGGTGATCACCACGGAGATAGCATCGGGAAGGTTCGAGGATGACATCAGAAGAATGAGGATGGCTGCATGGCACGGCGCAGACCACCTGATGGTTATAAGACATATGGGTCAGTCTCACATCGACGGTCTGATGGAGGGAACTCCTCAGGGCATCGGCGGCGTCCCTATCACCAGAAAGCAGGTGAGAGCGCAGAGAAAGGCCATAGATATAATAGAGGACGAGGTTGGTCGTCCTATCAATTATCACTCCTATGTATCGGGAGTGGCAGGCCCTGATGTAGCAGTAATGTTCGCAGAAGAGGGCATCAACGGAGCGCATCAGGACCCTCAGTACAACGTGCTTTACAGGGACATCAACTGTGTAAGATCCTTCGTAGACGCATGTGAATCCAAGAAGATTCTGGCATGGGCAGACATACTGCAGATCGATGGAGCGCACAACGCCAATGCCACAGCCAGAGAGGCATGGAAGGTAATGCCTGAGCTCATAGTTCAGCACGCCATAAACTCACTGTTCTCCGAAAAGGTAGGTATCAAGCCTGAGAACATTTCACTGTCGACAGTTCCTCCTACAGCAACACCTGCTCCTGCAGTTTATATGGATCTTCCATATGCAGTGGCTCTGAGAGAAATCTGCGACAGGTACAAGATGAGAGCACAGCAGAATACCAAGTACATCTGTTCCTCGGCGAGAGAGGCCACAGTAACTCACGTTCTCAACATGCTCATATCCAAGCTGACCAGAGCCGATATCCAGTCGACCATCACTCCTGATGAAGGAAGAAACGTTCCTTGGCACATCTACAATATAGAGGCTACTGACAATGCGAAGCAGACTCTGTTGGGACTTGACGGTCTGATGGAAATGGTAGAGCTGAAAAAGGACGGTCCGCTGCGTGAAAAAGCAAGGGAGATCAAGGAAAAGGCACTGCTGTTCATGGAAGAGATCGTTGAAGTGGGCGGATATTTCCAGGCGGTGCAGGAAGGCTTCTTCGTTGACTCGGCAGAATATCCTGAGAGAAACGGAGACGGTATCGCCAGAAAGATAGAAGGCGGAGTAGGATACGGTTATATATTCGAAAGAGAAGATGACTACATGGCTCCTGTAACTGCTCATTTCGGTTACAATAACGTTGAGCAGTACGGCGGTGACCCTGCAGATCCTGCTGCCCTCATCGGTGGATGTACATTCGAAGACAGGAGCAAGATCGTTTATATTGATGAGCTGGAGGAAGAGGATACAGTAGCAACAAGACTTGAAAAGGTTGCCAAGTACCACGATGGAGAAGCGCTGATTCCTGAAATGGAATGGTGCGGAGACGGTATCGTGATGATGACCATGTGCGTTCCTACTCACGTGAGAGCTGCCGAGGCTGCCGCTCTTGAGATAGGAAAGAAGCTAGGTCTGGAGGACCCTGAGGTTATCAGTAAAGAGGTTCTTCAGGAGGCTGAAGGTACGAGAATAGAGATGAAGGGCAAGCTGACCTTTGACATCGACCCGAATACTCTTGAGATCCCGCCTGAACCTCATCACCTCGACGATGAGACTCTCTTCAAGGAATTCTCGGAACATCCTATGCAGGTTGTCTGCGGAACAGTGGGAGAAGACGAGCATTCAGTAGGACTGAGAGAGATCATCAACATCAAGCACGGCGGTATCGAGAAGTGGGGTGTAAAGGTAGAATATCTGGGAACCTCAGTGCCTGTTGAGAAGCTGGTGGACGCAGCGGTAGAGCTGAATGCCGATGCGATCCTGGCATCGACCATCATTTCTCACGACAATGTTCACTATAAGAACATGAAGAGAATAAACGATCTGGCCATCGAAAAGGGCATCAGAGACAAGGTTATAATAGCGGCAGGAGGAACGCAGGTAGTTCCTGAAGAAGCCAGAAACACGGGAATCGACGAAGGCTTCGGAAGAGACTCCCACGGCATAGACGTTGCCACCTTCCTGGCTGAAGAAGCAATGAGGAGAAGAGGCGAGCTGTAAAAGGCAAGCCATGAGATACGAAGCTCAGAAGGGGCTTGGCATTTAAGCCCGGCCCCTTTTTCGTATGTGTATGACTGCGGTAGATGAAGAATATTATGACTGCAATACATGGGGGATATATGGAGCCTGAGGGCTGCATGGCTAAAAACCGACTTGTAAAAAAATGGAAAATGTTGTATGATTAGACTTGCAGAGGGAAATCAGCCAACATTTTTGGCATAAATATGGAGTTTTGGCGGTGAAAATAAGCTTTTGTGAGCCGATACAATAAAGTTGTAATGGATAGATGCCTTTTGTAAAATATTAGTAA
>CAUDEQ010000049.1 GCA_958448635.1 uncultured Bacillota bacterium
TGAAACCGCCGTGTACCGAACGGTACGCACGGTGGTGTGAGAGGACGGGAGCTAATCACTCCCTCCTACTCGATTGGATATATTTTTTAATCCCAATTATAATTCTACAACGGTGAGGTCGTATAAGAGGACGATTCTGTTGATGACGGTGTGGTTGTGCTGGACGGTGTACTTTCTGTAGTCGGCACAGTTTCAGTAGAAGGAGCTTCCGTAGACGAAGGTGTCATGGATACTCTTGAATAAGTGCCTTTAACATAATATTCGCCATTAATCATCTCTACAGAAGAAGGTTTTGATTTGAAGGAGCCTCTTGGAAGATCGCCACATACCTGATCCATGACCTCTGAGAAGAACCTAGCCATGGCTCCACTTCCGGAGGTAAGGCTTATATTGAAGTCGTTACCTACCCATACAGCAGCAGAATATTGTGGCGTAAAGCCGCAGAACCATATATCGTAGTTATCCGATGTCGTTCCTGTCTTACCGCCTACAGGCTGTGACGACAATCTGGCGCTTCCGGCAATACCACGTGATACTGTAGTTCTGAGAATATCAGTCATTATCCATGCTACTCCCTCGTCATATACTTGCTTACCTTCTGCTTTCTTTTCAAACAAGACTTCATCGTTAACGTCCAGAACCTTGGTATATGCTATAGGCTCATTGTACACGCCTCCATTAGGGAAGGTTGCAAAGGCAGCTGCCATCTCGAGAGGAGATATACCGCTGGTCATTCCTCCCAGTGCAAGTGCAGCAGGATTCATATCGTTTGCATCGCCTTCTTCATCAACGGTGGTTACGCCCACCTTTTTAAGCATTGATGCAGAATAATCAGGGCCTATCTGCTGATATGTCTTAACGGCAGGAACGTTGGCTGACTGCTCAACGGCAGTTCTCAGAGTCATATCGCCTCTGTATCCGCTGTACCAGTTCTTAGGCCATGACCTTCCACCATATGTCATCTGAGCATCATTGATGATGCTGCCGGCGGTTATGTATTTACCCCAATCGCTTCCTTCGCTGGTGTCAAGTCTCATTGTCTTGTCATCTCGATAGTATTCATATCCCATCTGCAAAGCAGGTCCGTATACTCCTATCGGCTTGATCGCTGAGCCCGGCTGTCTTGGATTGGTCGCCCTGTTGAATAGCTGCTTGCCCTGTGTCTTTCGTCCACCTATCATGGCCTTGACTTCACCGGTGGAGTTCTCAATTATTACCATGGCTCCCTGAGGCTCTCTTGTTCTTTGCTTGAGACTGTAATTGCCACTGGATACCACTAGTCCGTCATCGGTTTTCACAAAGAAATCAGGGTAATCCTTAAAGAATTTTCCTGAAATGACTGCATTTCCGTCTCCATCCACAGTTTTATATCCCTGTGGTATGGATAGAGCGCCGCTTTCTATAAAGTAGAAGATGCCGCTTTCTCTTATGTACATGTTTTTGAATTCTATGCTGACGTCAGGCTCGCCGTTGACTTCCGTTTCATATATGTTGAGACGATTACCTGCCTTGATGGTTATGCCCCCATCATTATTGTTGGTATATTCATCGTTTTCAAGAACAAACTCATTGTTATCATTGAAATAATGAGAATAAGCATATAGCATTATTTCTCCGCTTGAGGAATTGAGCAGATCCCCGCTGCTGTTGGTTCTTGCGTTAGAAACTCCAGGGAAGTTGTTGTCTTCATCAAATTCATTCATTACAATTTGCTGAATTCCCGAATCAAGGGTAGTGTATATCTTCAACCCTCCGGTGTATACCATGTCCTGAGCATCAGCATATGAATAGCCATATTCCTCAACGATATCATCGATAAGCTGCTCGATGGCAAAGTCGGTGAAGTATGATGTGGCGTTTGCAGTTGATGCATAGCTGATCTGCATATGGTTTTGGAGGTCATCCGCTAATGCAGTATTCATTTCGTCTTCAGTAATGAAGCCATCCTCATGCATACCGGTAATGACAAGATCACGTCTGTCCTTGGATATATCGCCATTATATACATATGTTATCGAGCCATCTGTTGACAGTACAGGAAGATTGCTGGCTGAACCCTCGTCGGAGTACTGTACAAGTGCGTATGTATCAGGTGATTTCGGAAGCGCTGCCAGAGATGCGCACTCAAGGAGATCAAGCTCCTGGATGTCTTTTGAAAAATAAGACTGAGCCGCAGACTGAACACCATAGGAGTTGAAGCCCAAAAAAATGGTGTTGAGATATGCTTCCATTATTTCTTCCTTGGAAAGATTCTTTTCAAGGACTATGGTACAGTACATTTCAGACAGCTTTCTGGAAATACTTCGCTGGCTCTTTATCTCTGCAAGATATACGTTTCTGGCAAGCTGCTGTGTAACTGTACTGGTACCGCTGATCTGTCCGCCGCCGAAAACACTTTCAAGGACAGCACCACCCATTCGTATGAAGTTAAAGCCATCATGCGTCCAGAATTTTTTATCCTCTATAGATACGACAGCATTAACCATGTTTTCAGGAATATCCTCATAGTCTACTATAGTCCTGTTTCCATCTGAAAAGTATAGATTTTCTACTTCATTACCATCTGCATCGTATATTACAGAGCGCTGTGCCAGCGTTGAATAAATATTGTCAGTATCAACATCAGGGGCAGTGGCAAAGACGACGCCTACATAAAGACCTACTCCCATAATGACAGCAAGAGCTGCGAAAATAACAGTATTCAGAACGTTGGATTTACGTCTGGAGGAGTTTTTTCCCCTGCCATTGCCGCCGGCTGCTGCTCCGGCCTTTTTTCCTTTACGTGACGGTCTCTTTGAAGAAGAGGTGTTTTTTGTATCCTTTCGGCTCTTTCCGTGAGAATCGGATCTATGTGCTCCGGAAGCAGAGCCGGATCCGAAATTATCTGATCTCACTGAAGAAGACCGGTTCCGGATAGCGGCCTTTTTATCAAATTCAGCAAAGAAATCGTCTATATTATCAGGTTTATTGTTGTAATTGTTGTTATCATATCTATCAGACAATATTTCTTCCTCCTAAATCATTTTACTGGAAACTGTAATCTCAGTAATTATACCATCAATGCCTTGAAAAGTAAAAGGTATATGAGGAAGTTTTCAATATCTTGACAAAAACAACATAATGGAATAATATGGAAATAAAGCAATAAAATGGTTTGTTGTAATTGGATAAATGATGAGAAGGCCGATGATATACGTATCATCGATGTTTGCTGCTGCGGTGATCGCAGTGCATTATGCAGGTTTGCTGACAGGGATGGCTTTGGCAGCCGTATTTGCTGCACTGCTGTACTCAGGCAGAAGTATATGTCAAAACAGGGCAATGGCACTACTGCTGCTTATAAGCTATATGGCAGGAATCATTTCTTATACTGCACATCAGGGAAGGGACGATCCTTTTTACGGATATTACGGAAAAAGCACGGATATAGTATGCAGCGTATCGCATGTTGAAGAAGAGGAAAAGAGAAACGCATGGGGAGAGGAAACTCGTTGTCTGAAGGTAACCGGAACGCTGCTGGCTGTGGATGGACGGAAAGTTTCAGCAAAAGAAAAGATCCTCATAAGGTATTACAGTAACGGAGATGAGGAAGCATCGGATATGGACAAAGCTGCAACGTCTGTGGTGCCGGGTCAGCAGCTGAAGCTGAGAGGAACAGCAGAGCTACCTGAGGGAAGGAAAAACCCGGGTTGTTTTGATTATGGTCTATATCTCAGCTCCATAGGAATAAGGACGATATTTGCTGCGGAAGAAATTAGCTGCTTAAGTAATAACAGTCTGTCGTATGCGGAACGTATCTATGGCAAAATCAAAAGGACTGTTTACGAAGTAAAGACGGACTTCATTACCAATCTGGAAAATACCGCAGGGGAAGCTTCCGCCGGGCTCATAAGAGGCATCATGTTCGGCGAAAAGTCGGAAATGGAAGAAGAGGTGCTGGAGGAGTTCAGAAAGAACGGAACAGCTCATGTGCTGGCTGTCAGCGGACTTCACGTGGGGATAATATACGGATTTATATGCATGGTATGGAGATGGAAAAAGGGCGGGTTGTTTTTTTCTGTCAATCTTATGTTTTTCTTCATATACATGGTAATGTCCTCATTTTCTCCGTCAGTCATAAGGGCGGTGATCATGGTCTGGCTCCATATTTTTGCCAACATTACAGCAAGAAGATATGACATGGCTTCGGCGGCGTTTTTCACAGGGCTGGTTATGATGGTGATAAATCCCATGCAGATTTTCAATGCGGGCTTTCAGATGTCCTTCATCGCAGTGCTGTCCCTGAGTCTTATGGTCCCGATAATAAAAAGAGTATACAGCGGTATGCTGATGGCAGGAATGGCGATACAGGTGGGGCTTGTTCCTTATATTGCATATACGTTCAACTATATTTCGTTGGCAGCTCTGCTGGTAAATGTACCGGTGATTTATCTGACGGGACTCATCGTTCCGTGCGGCATGTGTGCCATGGCTGCTATGTATGTCTGCGATCCGGTGTTTCAGGTGATAGCAGGCGTAATGTCGGGTCTTTGCACGATAATGACGAAGCTGAACAGCGTTACCTGTGCAGAGGGTATAACGGTATTCAATGTCAGCAGTCCGGATCTGTGGCTCATATCGGTCTACTATCTCTCGCTACTGATCTTCGTATCGGAGGATGGCAGGCTGCTCTTTATAAGAAAAAAGAGAAAGACACTTATTCTGTTGGCGGCAGTCGTAATTCTTACATCAGCAGTTCTGGGTCATATGGCCGGCAACGGCTTCAAGGAGGCCGATGCCGTGTTTGTGGACGTGGGACAGGGCGACTGCATACATTTTAGGGTAGATGTAGGAGAAAGCTACATGGTGGACGGCGGAGGCAGCCTGGGCTATGAAGTTGGCAGAAAAATCTTGAAGCCCTACCTGCTGAAAAACGGAGCGACGCATCTGAAAGGTGCTTTTGTCACACATATGCATACAGATCATTACAAGGGTATAGCGGAGCTGTGCCGTGAGGGAATGGTGGAGAGGCTTTATGTCTACGAAGGATACAAGGTGAGGGAGAAAGAAATCCTTGAAGACACTTGCATGAATCGTGAGGACATAACGTATCTGCACTCAGGGCAGAGCATAGAGCTTTCAGACGAAGTATGTGTTGAAATACTTCATCCGGAGGAGAGAAACCGGCGTGAATACGAGATGCTCGCTTCAGATACGGAGGATGAAAACAGCTTCAGCCTCATCATGAAGGTGAACATCAAGGGAAGGACGATAATGGTGACGGGTGATGTGGATACCGGATGTCTTGAAAGCCTGGCGGATAAATACGGCAGGGGGCTTGATTGTGATATACTTAAAGCTGCCCATCACGGAAGTAAGTACAGTGACAGCGATGCTTTCACAGAGGTATCATCGCCGGAATACGCTGTGTTTCAGGTGGGAAAAAACAATTTCGGCCATCCCGATAAAGGAATCATTGAAAAATATCGTCAAAAAGGTATAATTATATATAGAAATGACAAGGACGGGGCTGTAGCCTTTGAATTCACAGGGAATGGCAAGGTGAAGACGAAGATCGTCAGAGGAGAATAGAAAAGTATGGCAGCTACCGGATACAGGGAAAAGGAACATGCTTTCGTAACCATCGGCAAGGACTTAAAGGAGGGGAATATTCCTCGCCTTGTTTTACTGTGCGGAAAAGAAGAGTATCTGATAAGGTTTTATTCGGAAGCGATCATAAAAAAATATATAGCGGACGCATGCAGGCTCATGGATCTTGTGACTCTGGAGGGAGAAGCCTTAACTGCTGAACGCATTATGGAAGCTCTGGAAACGGTGAGCCTAATGTCCGAGCGAAAGGTGGTGTTCCTGCCGGATTTTTCTCCTGCGGCGGGAAAACCGCTGAAGGGATTCGGCGAGTCGGATATAAAGAAGCTTATTGACGGCTTTGGGGATATTCCGGAGGGAGCGATGCTGCTGATTACCGCATCTGAGAGTGATGACGCCAGGTCAACGAAAAACAAGGTGAGAACCGCTGTGGAAAAACACGGAAGAGTGTATGATTTTCAGCCCCTGAACGATGTACAGCTGAAAAGCTTTATAGAGAAAAGGTTCAAGGCTGCAGGTAAAATCTGCTCTCCTTCAGTAGTCAGACTGATAATGTCAGAGAGCGGATACGGTAATAAAGCCATCGATTACGGACTTTACAGCCTGGAAAACGACTTGAGAAAGATCATCGCATACAGCGGAGAGGAGGAGATCATAACGGCCGCAGACATTGGGGCGGTGATGTCATCAAATCCCGAAAACAACGTTTTCGCCATGCTGGACGCTCTGGGAAGAAACAGGAAGGACGAAGCCTTCAGACTGCTGTACAATCTGCTGAATGCCGGAACACCTGTATTCAATCTGTTGAGGATGATAACCAACCAGCTGGAGCTGATTCTTTCGCTGAAGGAAATGAAGGAGGACGGCGCTTCTCCTGCTGAAATGCAGAAACAGCTGGGGATACATCAGTTCAGGGTAAAGAAGGCGCTGCCTCTGACGGGAAGATATTCTGCGGAGGATCTGAGAGATATGCTGTGTGCCGCATATGAAGTGGATGAAAACATCAAGACGGGACTGATGGATGGACAGATGGCGCTTGAATATTTTATAGCCGGAATATAAGGAGATATACGATGAAGACACAAGTAAGGGCTGATATGATGCTTGTACTGGTGACCCTATGCTGGGGAACATCCTACTATATGATAGATATTTGTCTGACACAGATGGAGACGTTCAATCTGAATGCCTTCAGATTTCTGGGTGCGTTTATAGTCGCTGCAATAGTGGGTTTTCAGAAGCTCAGGGGTATCAGCAGAGCGACGGTAAAATATGCTTTCTTTATAGGTATATCACTGGTATTCGTATACATGGGGGCAACCTTCGGAGTAATGTATACCAGTCTTTCCAATTCAGGCTTTCTCTGTGCCCTTACCGTTGTTTTCACACCTTTTCTGGCATTTGTTTTCAAAAAACAGAGGCCGGATAAAAAGATACTGGCAGTGGTTCTCGTCTGCCTCATCGGAATTGCTCTTATGAGTCTCAACGAGAAGATGAAGCCGGCTCTTGGCGACATCTTCTGCATAATGTGCGCCTTTGCATATGCAGTTGATCTGCTGATAACAGAAACAGCCGTATCGAGAGAGGATGTCAATGCTTTTCATCTGGGCGTGCTGCAGCTGGGCTTTACAGGGATATTCATGCTGATACTTTCATTTATATTTGAGGAGCCATGTCTGCCTTCAACACCGAAGGTATGGGGAACGGCGATCTTTCTGGCTGTATTCAGTACGGGGGTGGCGTTTATCGTCCAGGCCATAGCGCAGCAGTATACCACAGCATCCCATGTAGGTGTGATATTTACGCTTGAACCTGTATTTGCAGGAGTGGTTGCCTTCTTTCTGGCGGGAGAGATACTGCTGCCGAGAGCGTACTTTGGAGCTTTTCTGCTGCTGGCGGGGCTTCTGTTGATGGAGGTGGATATTAAAGGGGTGGTGAAGAAGATGAAAAAGGAGAAAAACTGTGTTTCTGTCGATGAAAACGACAGGCTCAGGGAATAGCCTGTGTTTTTTCAGATGATTCCATGACAATTAAGCTATTGATTTAAGTGGCTGTATTTGATAAAATTAATGAGTTGCATTATTGCACAGTAAATGGAAAGAGAAAGCAATATTTATTAGGAGGAAATGACATGAGTGAAAAAGGTTGTAACTGCGGTTGTGGTTGCGGGGAAAACAGGGAAGCTCAATTCAAGGATCTTGCACCTGTTTTAGAGCAATACGCAAAGGTGCCCGGTAGTCTTATCACCATCCTGCAGAAGACGCAGGATATTTACGGGTATCTTTCTATGGATGCCATCAACTATATTTCGGAAGTGACGGGCATCAAGCCTGCTAAAATCTATGGCGTAGCTACATTTTACGCACAGTTCAGACTCAAGCCTATCGGTAAGAATCTGATCATGTTATGTCAGGGTACTGCATGCCACGTTAACGGTTCCGAAATGATCGAAGAGGCCATCTGCGAACATCTTGGGATAAAAGACGGGGAGACTACAGAGGACGGTATATTCACATTGAACAACGTCGCATGTCTCGGATGCTGTTCCCTCGCTCCTGTAATGATGGTGAAGAATGCAGAAGGCGACGAAACATACGGTAATCTTACCAAGGATGCCGTTAAGAAGATTCTAGATGAGATAAGGGAAAGAGCATAGGAGGTGAACACATGAAAGTAGTAATCGGACAAGGAAGCTGCGGTGTTGCCACCGGTGCCAGAAAAACCGCTGCGGAATTTGAAAAAATCATTGCAGAGAAGAATCTTGACGTGAATGTTGATATCACTGGATGCGTAGGAACATGCTATCTTGAGCCCATCGTTGATGTTTACGATGATGAAGGCAAGATGACGAGATATGTCAAGGTGCAGCCTGACAAGGTTGAAAATATCGTCGAGAAGCATCTGGTTGGAGGTAAGGTTGCAGACGAACAGGCTATTTCGGAGGAAGACAAGCAGTTCGTTGAAAAGCAGCAGAGAGTAGTTCTGAGAAACTGCGGAGTTATCAACCCTGAGAATATAGACGAATACATAGCTGTAGACGGCTATAAGGCTATTGAAAAGGTTCTCAAAGAGATGAAGCCTGAAGAGGTCATAGAGGAAATCAAGGTTTCAGGTCTGAGAGGAAGAGGAGGCGCAGGCTTCCCTACATGGTTCAAATGGAATGCATGCAAGGCAAGTCCAGGAACTGAAAAATACCTGGTGTGCAATGCAGATGAAGGAGATCCGGGTGCATTCATGGACAGATCCGTGCTGGAAGGAGATCCGCATTCTCTCATCGAGGGAATGATAATAGGCGGATACGCCATGGGAGCAGCACAGGGCGTTATATACTGCCGTGCCGAGTACCCTCTGGCCATCAAGAGACTTGAGATCGCCATGGCTCAGGCCAGGGAAAAAGGATTCCTGGGCAAGAATATCCTGGGAAGCGGATTTGACTTTGACATATATATCAAGGCTGGTGCCGGCGCATTCGTATGCGGTGAGGAGACTGCGCTTATCGCATCGCTGGAAGGCGAAAGAGGTATGCCTAGACTTAAGCCTCCTTTCCCTGCAGCAAAGGGATTCTGGCAGAAGCCTACGGATATCAACAATGTTGAAACACTGGCAAATGTTCCTTGGATAATATATAACGGCGGTGCAGCCTTCGGAGCAATGGGTACAGAAAAATCAAAGGGTACCAAGGTATTCGCACTGGCAGGAAAGATCAAAAAAGGCGGACTCGTTGAGGTTCCTATGGGTCTGACTCTCAGAGATGTTATCTTCGGAATAGGCGGAGGTATCAAGAACGACAGACAGTTCAAGGCAGTTCAGATGGGTGGTCCGTCAGGAGGATGTATTCCTGCAGAGCTTATCGACACTCCTGTAACCTACGAGGATATCAACAAGACCGGAGCCATCGTTGGTTCAGGCGGTATGATCGTAATGGACGAGGATACATGCATGGTCGACATGGCAAGATACTTCCTCAACTTCACGCGTGACGAATCATGCGGTAAATGCAACTACTGTCGTATCGGTACTAAGAGAATGCTGGAGATCCTCGAAAGGATCACCAACGGCGAAGGAAAGGATGGAGACATCGAGCTGCTGGAAGAGCTGGCTGTCAAGATAAAGGACGGCTCCATGTGCGGACTCGGTCAGACTGCTCCTAATCCTGTACTTACGACACTGAAATATTTCAGAAACGAATATGAGGATCATATTTACAATAAGAAGTGTACTGCAGGCTCCTGCAAGGCTCTCGTGACATATACCATCAACGATGGATGTAAGGGTTGTACGCTCTGCTCCAAGAATTGTCCTGTGGATGCTATCTCAGGCAAGGTAAGGGAAAAATTCGTTATAGATCAGGAAAAGTGCATCAAATGCGGCAAGTGTCTTGAAATGTGCAAATTTGATGCAATAGATAAGAAATAAGGAGTGGAGGGTATAAAATGAACAAGTTCAGACTTAATATCAACGGCAAAGAGGTGACAGGAGTACCTGGCCAGACGATACTTGAAGTTGCAAGAGAAAACGACATTTTTATTCCGACTCTCTGCTACGATGAAAGAACAAAGATATACGGATCATGCGGTATATGCGTATGCGAGGTGGAGGGTAATCCTAAGCTCTGCAAGGCATGTGCCACAGAGATCGCACCTGGAATGGTGATAAAGACCAATACTGAAAGAGTAATCGAATCAAGAAAGACAAATCTGGAGCTTCTGCTTTCAAACCACGTGGGAGACTGCAGACCTCCATGTGTACTGGCATGTCCTGCTCAGACAGATTGTCAGGGCTACGTAGGTCTCATCGCCAACGGTGAATACGAGGCCGCTCTTGAGCTGGTAAAGGATAAGATTCCTCTCCCTGCAGCACTGGGAAGAGTATGTCCTCATCCTTGCGAAACAGAGTGCAGAAGAGGCCTCATCGACGAGCCTGTTTCCATTCAGTGGCTCAAGAGATTTGCGGCAGATCAGGATCTGATGAGCGAGGAAACATTTATCCCTGAATGTGCAGAGGATACAGGCAAGAGCGTTGCCGTAATAGGCGGCGGTCCTATGGGTCTGTCTGCAGCATACTTCCTGAGACAGATGGGACACAGCGTTACTATTTTCGAGGCTATGCCTAAGGCAGGAGGAATGCTGAGATACGGTATTCCTGAGTACAGACTTCCTAAGGCTGTGCTGGACGATGAAATCCTGACTATCCAGAAAATGGGAGTTGAGATAATTACAGATACCAAGATCGGAGTTGATATTCCGTTCGAATCCGTAAGAGAAGACTTCGATGCAGTTCTTCTTGGTATAGGCGCATGGGTATCCACTGGCGTAGGCTGCGAAGGCGAGGATGCTGAAGGTGTTATCGGCGGAATAGACTTCCTCAGAAAGGTAGTAAGAAACGAAGAAATCCAGCTGGGTGAGAAAGTTGCCATCGTAGGCGGCGGAAATACAGCGATGGATGCCTGCAGAACAGCTGTAAGGCTGGGAGCAAAAGAGGTATATAACATCTACAGGAGAACCAAGGATGAAATGCCTGCTGATCTGGTTGAGATCGAAGAGGCGGAGGAGGAAGGAGTTATCTTCAAGAACCTGACAAATCCTATAGAGGTCCTCAAGGATGAAAACGGTCACGCATGGGCAGTGAAGCTTCAGATCATGGAGCTGGGCGAGCCTGATGAGTCGGGAAGAAGAAGACCTGTTCCTGTAAAGGGCAAGACAGAGACCATCGAAATCGACACCATGATATTGGCCATAGGTCAGGCAGTAGATGCTGAGCTCTTCGACTGCGATAAGACGAGAAAGAATGCCATCGCATACGATAAGGATACCTTCATGACCAGCATACCGGGCGTATTTGCAGGCGGAGACTGCGGTAATGACAAGATATCCATAGCTGTAGAGGCCATTGCAGATGCCAGAAAGGCTTCGAACATAATAGATGCATACCTCAACGGTGAAACAATAAAATACGAAAAGCCTTATTTCGTAACGAGAGATGACATCACCGAAAAGACATTTGAAGACAGAGAGAGAATGTGCAGGCCTGAGATGCCTCAGCTCTCACCTGAAGAGAGAAAGGACAACTTCACTGAGGTTATTCCTGACGGATATACGCCGGAGCAGGCAGAGGCAGAAGCCAGCAGATGTCTTGAGTGCGGATGTCATGACTACTTCGAATGTAAGCTGATAGATTTGGCAAATCAGTATGACGTTCATCCTGAGAGACTTGCCGGAGACATCAATACGGTTGAATTTGAAGATGATCATCCGTTCATCGTAAGAGATCCTAACAAATGCATACTTTGCGGCCTTTGCGTAAGAGTATGTGACGAGGTAATGGGCGTCGGCGCTCTTGGCCTTGTTCACAGAGGCTTCGATACTGTTGTAAAGCCTACACTCGAAAAGCCGTTAGTTGAGTCGGGCTGCGTATCCTGCGGTCAGTGCGTAAGCGTATGTCCTACAGGTGCTCTTCAGGAAAGAACGACGATGATAAAGGAAACTCCTGTGAACACGGATGTGACGGAGACTACATGCTCCTACTGCTCGGTAGGATGCAGCCTTCTTCTGGAATCATACGGAGATATGCTGATAAAGGCCAACCCTGACAAGGAAGGCGTTGTAAATGCCGGTCTTGCCTGCGGAAAGGGAAAATGGGGATTCGACTGCTCGATGCTGGAGGATAAGCTGGAAGAGCCTCTTATCAAGGATGAGGAAGGCTTTAGAGAAGCAGATTATCATGAAGCTCTGGTGCTGATTACCAAGAAGTGTCAGTCCATAGGAACAAGATATGGAAAGGATTCCATAGGCGTGGCAATATCCGACAGATATACCAACGAGGAAGCTTATGCCATCAAGACCATGGCAGAGGATATGGGAGCCAAGATCTTCAGCATGAACAACAGACAGAGCGGCCTGAAGGATGTTCTGGGTCATGATGCTTCACCTAACACAATAGATGAGCTGCTTTCCACAGATCTGATATTGGCAGTAGGCTTCAATACGACGGACAATCCTGTTATACAGCTTAAGATGAAGCAGGCAGCTGAGAGAGGCGCTAAAGTGGTGCTGGTAAATCCTGAGGAATTTCCTCAGAACATGCCTTATGCTGAAACAGTATATACTGCAAATCAGCTGAAGCTGCTGAAGGGCATCGCAGCCAACATCGTAGCAGCAGGAAAGGGCAAGGACATCGAAGGATACGAAGAATTTGCCGCCAGCGTAGCGGATGTTGATCTCTGTGAAGCAGGATCTGCTGATGCGAAGAAAATCGCTGACATGTATATGTCTGCAAAGAAGGCCATGATAGTGTTCACACAGAACTTCATCACTGTTGATGCAGCCAAGCTTCTGGCAGATATAGCTCTCATAAGCGGACATATTGGTTCACCTAGAGACGGTATACTTCAGGTTAAGTCAAAGAACAATTCACAGGGTCTTGTGGATATGGGAATCACCGATGGTGCTGAGGCTCTTGAGGGAGTAAAGGCACTCATCGTATTCGGTGAAGAGGCAGATATGGACACTGAAGCGCTGGAATTCCTGGCAGTATGCGATACTCACATGACTTCGCTGGCAGCCAAGGCAGATGTGGTTATACCTGGAACGGGATTCGCATCGACTTGCGGAACATTCACCAATACTGAGAGAAGACTTCAGTTTGTGGACGCAGCCATAGATGAGGGCGTCCTCATGTCCAACTGGGAGGTTGCTGCTGAGATATCTCACGTATTGGAAATAGATCACAACTGGGAAGATACAGATGACATCTCTGCAGAAATGGACGATATGGTTCCTGCATACAAGTATGCAGAACTCGGCGAGGTTCTGGGCGGAGTTCTTACACCTGATGCCGCAAAACTTGTGACAGTGGAAGACGGAGCCTTCGCTGATCCTCTCAAGTGTACTGACAGCCTGATGAACGTAATAAAGGAAAGACTTCCAAAGCCTGTAAGCCCAACGGCATAACGGAAGCCTGACAATTTGATATTTGTAGACATCATGATGATTTCAGCCGGCTGCACCGATTTATTCGGTCCAGCCGGCTTTGTTTTCATTCACATTTTGCATTATAGAGGTATAATATAGGGAGAAGTTGAGTGGCTTCAGGATGTTTTCAGTTGATATTGTGAGGTGTATGATGGCGGCGAAGATGACAGATGAACTCATATATGAAATATTATCCGTAGTGGAGGAAATACCCGAAGGCATGGTCACGACCTACGGCAGCATAGCGAAAATGATAGGAAGAGACAGGAATTCCAGACTGGTGGGAAAGGTTCTAAGCATGTCGGAGTATTACGGTGAATATCCGTGTCATCGAGTAGTCAATCATGCAGGACGCCTGGCTCCCGGCTTCCCTCAGCAGCGCAGGCTCCTTGCAGAGGAGGGAGTGACCTTCAGAGATGAGCTACACGTCGATATAAAGCGACATTTATGGACTTAAAATAAAGGAGACCAGCTATGAAAAATCAAGTATGAATTTGAAAAATATTTGACTGTGCTGTATTTCCTGAAAAAGACCGACTTTAATAAGCCTCCTGTAAAGAGGAGATTTGAAAAGTCTATACAGTACAGGATCAATCTAAATCAAAAGTAACATCATCGGTAAGCATCTTGTGAATGATGCGAACCAG
>CAUDEQ010000050.1 GCA_958448635.1 uncultured Bacillota bacterium
AGCCGGACATTTAATTGTCCGGCTTTTTTTTCGCCTGAAAGTCATCGCCTTCGTCGCAGCATTGCTGTATTTCTTATTCAACAACCATCGCCTTCGTCGCAGCATTCATGATTTTTCTTGCTTAACAGTTATCACCCCATGGCAATATTCATGATTTTCCTTATTTAGTGACCATCGCTTTCTGACAGCTTTCATGCACTTTCTTTTGAGGGGTGATTAGTGTATAATCATATATATAATGATAAAAGGAGAATTTGGTTTATGACTGAAGATGTTAAATACAGCAGGGTCTATTTTGTAAATGTCATAGTTGAAAACGACTGGGGATATCATCTGGAATCGTTGTGGTACGGAACTGATTCAAAGAATCTGGCGCTCATGATCATGGATGTGATGAACTCGTGGTATGAGCCCAACAAGGAGGTGCTTGGCCAGAGCATAAGAGCTTTCCATGAAAAGCTTGAAAGGGCAGCAGATGAAGAAAATCCTGAACAGCTTTCCTTTAAGGAGCTGGATGGAGAAATGTTTCATGAAAACGGACTCAAAATGACGATAAATGTCACAAACGATCTCGATGAAATGTATGCGTTTGTATTCAACGAGTCCTTCGATATATTTGCGGTAAACGGAGAAAAGCCGGAGGATTTCAACAGCGTTGCAGAGTATGTAAACTACCTGGAAAACAGCTGCAATGCCGATGAGCCGATAGTGCTGGCATTAAGGACAAGGGATGAGAACAGTATAGTGGCAGCGATATGCAATATAGATGTTAAACACAATTATTCGGGGAGACATTATGATCCTCAGAAGTCCAGAAATTAAAGAAATTTTGGAATTACGAAAGCAGGATAATGGCGTGCGGCAGCATGCCATTTATTTGTTTGAAAACACAAATAAAGTTGCTTGATTTTATTGCTGTCTTTGCCTTAAATTCTGATAAAGTCTTGACAAATCCATTGACAGAAAAGTGGCAAGAGTGGTATTATTTAGAAGTAAGGAAAAGGCGTTGTAAAATATGAATACAGCGTAGTAATTATAAAAGTTTAAATGAGTCATAAAAAAATTAGGAGGATGATTTAAAATGGCTAAGATTAAGACAGTGTTAGAGTGCATAATGGAAAGAGAAAACAATCCTAAGATGATCGGTTCGTATGTAAACCTGAAGACAAGAATGTCAGCAGGCGATGCACACTATGCTGGTGAGCTCGTAGAAGGCGCACACATCGTAACTGCATGGGGAGATGTTGGTACAGAATTGGCTATCAGACTTCACGGTGACGAATCACTGTTCGTAGGATATTCAGAAGTTAGATATACTGCTCCAGTATATGCAGGCGACTGGATGGAATACGGCGGATACATCGAAAAGGTTGGTAGAACTTCCTTTACTTGCAAATTCTTCGCTTACAAATGGATGAGAGACTCAAAAGACGAAAACGGCAATGTAATCAACGGATCAGGCGCTGAAATGATCAACCCACCTGAACTGGCTGCATACGGTACTGGTACTCTGATGGTTAAGAAAGAATTACAGAGACCTGAATTTGCTGACCCTGATTTCGTAGCAGATGCTGCTGCTTACAGAGAAGCAAACGGAATTAAATAAGAGAATCTTCATTAAGCTTCCGAAGCGAAGCATATAATAGATTGACTTTTTACAGATGGGCTTTAGCCCATCTGTTTTTTCTTTATTTGATAAAAAATATCTCTTATCCATGTGTTGTCAGCGCCATACAGTGAAAGCCTGCGACTCATCCTCCTGCCGCCATACCCATTAGCTTCGGAGAGGCCAAAGACAGTATTAAACGGCTGTATTTTCACAGGTATAGATAATTTTTTCAAATTTTAGTAAATTCTAATGATTATCGGAGTGTAAATATATTGCTATGGAATAGTTAGAATGATATAATGGTGATATCTTTAGGAAATAATTTAGGAGGTCTCATTAGATGAAGGGCTATAAGAGCGAAAATATCAGAAACGTTGCACTTGTAGGACATGGAGGCAGTGGTAAAACTACATTTCTTGAAGCTGCTTTACTGGCAACAGGTGTTATCAGCAGACTCGGAAAAGTAGAAGACGGGAATACAGTATCTGACTATGACAAGATGGAAATCGAGAAAGGATATTCCATCAGCACATCGATAGTACCTGTTGAATATAACAAGGTAAAAATCAATTTTGTTGATACTCCGGGCTTCTTTGACTTTGTAGGAGAGGTTAACTCAGCATTGAGGGCAGTGGAAGCTGCAGCTATCCTGGTGGATGCTTCCGCAGGTGTACAGGTTGGTACGGAAAAGGCGTGGAACTCATGCAAGCAGTTCGGTGTTCCTAAGTTTTTCCTGATAAACAAGACCGATAAGGAAAACGTCAACGTAGACGAAGTAATAGAAGAGCTGAAGGAAAAGTTCGGAAGCTCCGTAGTAACACTCGATGACAGAGAAGCTCTGGAGGAAGAGGTTGCAGGAACTGATGAAGAACTGATGGAGGTTTATCTGGAAACTATGGAGCTTACAGATGAGCAGTTCGCCAAAGGGCTCAGCAAGGGTATAGGCAGCGGCGATATCGTACCTGTATTCACATGCTCTGCAGTTACAGGCGAGGGAATCAAGGAAGCCCTTGAACAGTTCGTAAACCTCGTTCCGAAGGCAACTGACCATGAGGCATATCCTGCAAAGAACGATGTGGATGAGGATATCGAGGTGGCTGTGGATGCAGCAGGAAAGCCTGCCGCTTTCGTATTTAAGACCATCGCTGACCCGTTCCTGGGCAAGATTTCATTGGCTAAGGTGGTTTCGGGAACGCTCAAAGCAGGACAGGAAATATACAATGCCAGAGCGGAAAAGTCCGAAAAGCTCGGCGCTATGTTCTTCATGAGAGGAAAGAATCAGGAAGACGCACCTGTTGTTGAAGCAGGAGATATCGTTGCTATAGCGAAGCTTCAGTACACGAAGACAGGAGATACTCTCTGCGAAAAGGCAAACATCATCAAGTTCCCTGAGGTTGAATTCCCTGCACCATCCCTGTATCAGGCAGTAGAGCCTGCAAAGAAGGGCGATGATGAAAAGGTTGGAACGGGCCTCAACAAGCTGATGGAAGAAGACCCTTCATTCAGACTGGAGAGAAACGTTGAAACTCATCAGACGCTGCTGGGCGGCCAGGGTGAGATTCAGCTGAATATAATCAAGGATAAGCTGAAGGATAAGTTCGGCGTAGATGTTGTAACAGTTCCTCAGAAGATAGCATACAGAGAGACCATCAAGGGAAGCTCTGATGTTCAGGGTAAGCACAAGAAGCAGTCGGGCGGTGCAGGACAGTACGGTGACGTTCACATCAGATTCTCACCTGCTCAGGAGGACTTCGAGTTCTCTGAAGAGCTCTTCGGAGGAGCAATTCCTAAGAACTACGTTCCTGCAGTAGAAAAGGGACTGAGAGAGTCGATGGAAAAGGGCCCTCTTGCAGGCTGCAGAGTAGTTAACATAAAGGCAGTTCTCTACGACGGCTCATATCACGATGTAGACTCCAACGAAATGGCATTCAAGATCGCTGCTTCACTGGCGTTCAAGAAGGGTATATCGGAAGCCAAGCCTTGTCTGCTGGAGCCTGTGATGAAGCTTGAGATCGTCGTTCCTGACGAGTACATGGGCGATGTAATGGGAGATATGAACAAGAGAAGAGGAAAGATACTCGGCATGGAGCCTTTGGCAGGCGGCGGTCAGAAGCTGATGGCAGAAGCTCCTCAGGTTGAGCTCTTCGACTATGCTATCATACTCAGATCCATGACTCAGGCAAGAGGAAGCTTCACCATGGACTTTGAAAGATATGAAGAGGTTCCTGCTCAGATGGCACAGAAGATCATCGCTGACTATCAGGCAGAACAGGAAAATAAATAAAGCTAAAAGAAAAAACAAGCGGCACAGTCTGTATTCAGGCTGTGCCGTTTTTAAGTATGATAGAATCTGAATCTGCCGGCGGAGCTGTCTTCATTATACGAAGAAAAATATCAAATTCAGCATATATAAATGATAAAGCCTGCCGGTAAGAATGAAACGGCAGACCTTATTACTATCCGTATTATTTATCTGTATGCATGGTAATGGGACATGAGATTTTCATCATATCCTCTATCATATTGTGGAGAAGATGAGACTGCTCTGTGTCTGCGGCTTTGTAGTACACCTCCTTGCCATCCCTGCGGCTGACTATCAGGCCGCTGCTTTTGAGCTGCCTGAGATGGTGTGAAACAGCCGGGCTTGTCATACCGACTATGGCTGCAATGTTGATTACGCATTCCTCGCAGTGGCACAGGATCCAGAAGATACGTATGCGGCTGCCATCGCAGAGCTGCTTGAATATATCTGCTACCGTCTGGAAATCTTCTTCTTTTGGTATATGCTCCAGCTCGTATTCGATTTGTTGTCCGTGGTCATGTGGAAGTGAAAATCTTGTCATCATAAAACCTCCTCATAAGACATTGTATCACAGTTGTGCTGATAGGAAAACATAAGATGATAAAGCGACAGATGAAAAAACTCCGGCAGAATAACATCCTGACGGAGTGATATGTTGAGGAAAACCCCGGACCTTTGGAAAGCCCTGACCTTTGCATGAAGCACTGCCCTTTGCATAAAGAGCGGACCTTTGCATGAAGCTCTGCCCTTTGCATAAAGAGCAGGATTTGATTAAAAATAAATTTCTCGCCCTTCGAAAAAAATCTCGATTTACCTATTGACTATATGGGGAAAAAGACATATACTACAGATGAACAATTAAGCAATCGTTTAATTATAAGTGAAGAAAGGAGAACTTATTATGAAAAAAACATATAAAATCGAAGTGGATTGCGCTAACTGTGCCAACAAGATGGAAGAGGCTACGAAGAAAACTCCAGGCGTAAAGGACGCTACAGTTAATTTCATGACGCTGAAGATGAACGTGGAGTTCGAGGAGGGCAGGCAGCCTAAGGAGGTTATGGAGCAGGTTCTGAAAAACTGTAAAAAGGTTGAAGACGACTGCGAAATTTTTTTCTAAGACGAAGTCTGCGCTTTGCCTTAACAAAAGGTGTAAGTGCTGAGGAGGTGCTATACAATGCAGGAATTGATTGTTGATGTTTTGCTTGCAGTCGTTGCAGCCATGGCGATAGGTTTATTGATATGGGGACAGACTGCCAACAGCAATATGACGAAAAAACAGAAAAAAATGCTGGGACGCATTCTGGCGGCCACCGTTCTGCTGCTGATATTGCAGCTTCTGCCTGCAGGGGTATTTGATGAGCTTGACGGGATTGCCGTGGGACTGGGATTCTGGACGAAGCTGATTCTCTACCTTGTGGATTATCTCATCATAGGATATGACATACTCATCAAGGCGCTGAAGGGTATAAAGAACAGGCAGATATTCGATGAAAGCTTCCTGATGGCCATAGCCACCATTGGAGCCATTGCGCTGGCGCTGTATGACGGCAGCGGAGATTATACGGAAGCCATAGCCGTTATGCTGTTTTACCAGATAGGCGAGTGGTTCCAGAGCTATGCCGTAGGCAAGAGCAGAAGGAACATCAGCGAACTGATGGATATACGTCCTGACTATGCCAACATAGAGAAGGAGGGCAAGCTGGAAAAGGTTGACCCCGATGAGGTGGAAATCGGAAGCATCATCGTGGTACAGCCGGGGGAAAAGGTTCCTATCGACGGGATTGTTCAGGAAGGGGCTTCCACTCTCAATACGGCGGCTCTGACCGGCGAGAGCATGCCTAGGGACATCGAAGCAGGAGAGGAAATAACCAGCGGCTGCATAAATATGACAGGCGTGCTGAAGATAAAGACCACCAAGGAATTCGGGGAATCAACGGTTTCCAAGATCCTGGATCTTGTGGAAAACGCCAGCTCCCGTAAGTCCAGGTCTGAGGCGTTCATATCGAAATTCGCAAGGATATATACGCCTGTAGTATGCTTTGCGGCTCTGGCGCTGGCAATATTGCCGCCGCTGGTGCTGATGCTGGTAATGGGCACCGATGGACAATGGGATCAGTGGATCTACCGTGCATTGACATTCCTGGTAATCTCGTGTCCTTGCGCTTTGGTCATCAGTATTCCCCTTTCCTTTTTCGCAGGAATCGGCGGAGCCAGCAATGCAGGAGTACTGGTTAAAGGCTCCAACTATCTGGAGGCTCTGTCTCAGACTAAGATAATAATGTTCGATAAGACGGGAACTTTAACTCAGGGTGTCTTCGAGGTCAATGAGATACATCACAATGAAATTGATGCGTCGAAGCTCATCGAGTATGCGGCTCTGGCGGAAAGCTCGTCATCTCATCCTATAAGCAAGAGCCTGCAGAAGGCATACGGCAAGGCGATAGACAGGAGCCGTGTGACGGATGTACAGGAGATAAGCGGCAACGGTGTCATAGCCAGGGTGGACGGCGTTGAGGTTGCAGCAGGAAATGACAAGCTCATGGACAGAATGGGCATAAAATATGTGGACTGCCACAGCGTAGGAACCATAATTCATATGGCGGTAGACGGAAAATATGCAGGACATATCGTGATATCCGATGTAATAAAGCCTAATTCCGGGGAAGCCATTGCTGCACTGAAGGCATCGGGAATCAACAGAACCGTCATGCTTACAGGCGACATCAGCAGTGTTGCAAAGCAGGTGGCAGATTCACTGGGCATAGATGAAGTGTTCAGTCAGCTGCTTCCGGCAGATAAGGTGAGCAAGGTAGAGGAGATCATGGAGACGAAGCCTGAAAAGGCAAAGCTGGCATTCGTGGGTGACGGCATCAACGATGCACCTGTGCTGAGAAGGGCAGACATAGGAATCGCCATGGGAGCCATGGGATCCGATGCGGCCATCGAGGCTGCAGATGTGGTGCTGATGGATGACGATCCTATGAAGATATCCAAGGCCATCAGGATCTCAAGGAAATGCCTGAGGATCGTGTACGAAAACATCGTATTCGCCATCGGCATCAAGGTGATATGTTTGATACTGGGTGCAGTCGGCATAGCGAACATGTGGCTGGCAATATTCGCAGATGTGGGTGTAATGATAATAGCTGTAATAAATGCCATTCGCGCGCTGTTTGTGAAGAAGCTTTAAATGAATGTATCAAATCGATATAATGGCAGATGAAGGGATGCTCCGGATGTTTTATCCGTGAACATCTCTTTTTTTATTTCATAAAATGTCATATCGGCGTTATATCGAGCATATAATTATAGGGGAAGGAAATAATATGAAGGCGGAAAACAATACGTCGTATGTTTTCGTAATAGAGAATTAAATTCAAATGATGATCTGAAAAGGGAGAGATATATGGATGGATTGAAATTGGACAATGTAAGCCTTACGGGATTTCGCAGCCGTATGAATGAAGAGGAAAAAAGTCAGGCTACGATAGAGAAATACGTCAGAGATGTGAAACACTTCATCGATTTTTCATGCGGCAGAGAGGTTACCAAGGCTCTCGTTATAGAGTACAAGGAGGAATTGGGAAGGCGTTATGCCGTCAGCAGCGCCAATTCCATGATAGCGGCGCTGAATCATTTCCTCAGGTACTGTGGCTTTGACGGCTGCTGCGTAAAGCAGTTCAGGCTTCAACGGCAGGTTTACTGCCCGGAGGAAAAGGAGCTGACAAAGGAAGAGTACGTCAGACTTGTAAATACAGCCAGAGCTTTGAAAAACAGGAGACTGGAGCTGATAATACAGACCATATGCGGCACGGGAATACGTGTCAGCGAGCTGAGATTCATCACAGCGGAGGCAGTGAGAGGCGGAAGTGCGTCGGTTACCTGCAAGAGGAAAACGCGAACCGTCTTCATACCTGAGCGCCTTAGGAAAAAGCTCCGAAGCTACTGCGAAGAAAAAGGCATAACCGAGGGGGCGGTCTTTGTAACGGGCAGCGGCAGACCGGTAAATCGCTGCAGCATATGGCGTGAAATGAAGTCTCTCTGCAGCAGGGCATGCGTTCCTCCCCAGAAGGTATTCCCGCACAACCTGAGACACCTGTTTGCCAGAACCTTCTACAACCTTGAAAAGGATATATCCAAGCTGGCGGATCTTCTTGGTCACAGCAGTCTCAACACCACCAGGATATACATCATGGAGAGCGGGAGGCAGCACAGGATGAGGATAGAAAGAATGCATCTCATATTGTGATATGGATCGCAGGTATGCAGCTTCACTTTATATATTCAATATATTCAGCATTTCTCGCAACAAAAAATCACATAATCGGAATTATGTGATATATGTACAAGGATATTTTCAAACAGTTTTTTCTACATAGATAATCTACTATATATATTCCAATAAATCAAGCCTTATTTTTCCAAAAAAAGAATTTAGCAATATATATAACATAAAAAACAGCAAGCCAAAAAGTCCTTACAGTGAGCATTTTACCGTATGCCACAAGGACTTTATTTGTCGTGCCGTTATCATCGATACAGCAAAAATCACGGCCTCACGGTCGCGTTGTTTTTTTTGATGTTTTTCACTTTCGGACGCCTTTCAGGGCGGCTTTTATGAAATTTTCTGCAACATAATTCCGATTATGTTGCAGGGAGCTTTTTCGAATGGAATAAGTCATTAAACGTAAGAAAGAGGGGAGACGATGAAAAAAAGTATTAAAAGAACATTCATCATTGGTATGGCTTGTCTTGTGACGACAGCCATGATGCCTGTGATGGCATTTGCGACGGGAGGCGCTGCAGCAGATGCGCCTCAGGCTGACAAGTGGCAGACCTCAAAATCAAAGACGGCGACGAACCTTGATGAAAATCTGGAGTCGGAGATAACGCTTTCTCTGCCGGCGGCCGAGGAAAAGCTGGTCAGCGATGTGGTATTCGTGTTCGATGAGTCCAGCTGCAGCGAGCCGGTAAAAAAGGAAGTGAAGGACATGCTGGCAGCCTTGTATCAGCAGATCGAGGGATCCGGCGCTGCCATAAAAATCGGGGCTGTTCAGTTTCGCGGAGAGGTCACGGAGTTTTCTCTGACGGAGCTTACTGACACCTCAAAGGACGCCATGGCGCAGTTCATGTCTGAAAGACCAAAGACAGGTGGCTCGAATATGAGCGCAGGTCTCATCGCAGCCAAGGCAATGCTGGACAATGATAAAGAGGTCTCGGCAGACAGAAAGCATGTGATACTGGTCAGCGACGGCATCACGTATATATGGGATGATGAGACTACTGAAGAACAGGAAAACTACGGGGTTAATTTTTCAAACATCGATTTTCCAGAAAAGCCTATGCTTGCCAGCCCTGATGGTTGGGATGTAAGACATGGAGCCGGTTACAAACCTGCAAGCTGGGATGCTCACATCAAGCAGACAGAAGCCCTGCTGGAAAAGACGATAAAGGAAAAGGCCAGCGAGTATGTCAGAGGAAAGGATATAAGCGGTGATCCTTTTGTGGCGCCGGAAGAGAAGGAGTCATATGCCGGTACAGTGGATATCGCACTTTACAAATCATATAAAGCATATCAGGAAATTGCAGAAGAATATCCCAACACATATTCCATCATGGCAGGAGTGGAAAGTGAAATGCAGACATACCCATTCGGGCCTTCATTCATGGAATACCTTTCAGGAGGAAAGGCGGTTACCTTCGACAAGATACAGAACGACATCTACTATCTTCTGGACAAGGACAGCATGATAATAGATGAAATAGGCTTCGGAAAGGACAACGCCGGAAACGATTATGACTTTGAGTTTGTGGATAAAGCGTCTGCACTGACCATGAAGGTGGGGAAGACGGAGCTTAAAGCAGAGCAGACAGAGTATCCTATGGATGGAGCTACCAGCACATATTTATTTGGAAATACAGGTGACGGAGGATATCGTTTCGCATTGTATTACTGCAAGGACGGTATTAAAGATGAGGCAGTGGGATTGAGAGTCGGAGAATGCTTCATACTTCATATCAATGAAGCCGTATCACAGTTCGCTCCTGTACAGCTGACATACAAGGTGAAGCTTACAAATCCTGCATCTGCCGCCGGAATCTACGGTGAATACGATGCTGACGGAAGCGAGGGAAAGAAGGCGCTCTATACCAACAGCAATGCAGTGCTTTTCCCTATGTCTACAGATGGGATATCGGGAGAGCCTGAGATCTTCAATAAGCCTACAGTATCATATGAGGTAAAGGCAGCTCCGGCTCCGGATAAACCTCAGGGAGATAAGCCGGCAGATGAGGCTGCGTCCACGGGAGACGACAGCAATATGCTTCCTGCCATCATAGCTCTGGTAGTGGCAGCGGCAGGGCTGGCTGTGTGCGGCAGGAAATTGTTTATGTCCGGATCCGACAGGTAAGGTGAGTGACTATGGGAAGAGGAAGGTTGTCCAAGGACGAGATCAGGATCCTCAGAGAGAGCCCCTACGTTCTTGACATCAACGAGAACAGGATCATATATACGGACGAATTCAAGCTTATGTTCATGGCGGAATATCTGTCAGGCAAAGGGCCCACACAGATATTCAGAGAGGCGGGCTTTGACCCGGTGATACTGGGCTCCAAGAGGATAGAGAGGGCTGCGGCACGCTGGAAGGAATCGTATGCTGCAGGCTCTCTTGGTAAAATGTGATCTGCAGCAGGGGCGGCGAGCTGCTCCCTGTCAGGCAGATAATTAAACAAGTAACTCTGCCGGTCATCGAAAGGGACCGGCAGAGTTTTTATGCATTATCATTCAAGATTCCGTTTTATCTCTACTGAAGATGTATTGAAAAGGCTTCACAATCGAAACTGTAGGTGGTCTGTATATAGGCGGCGCTGATATACACCTCGATAGGATTAGTCCCGCCTACAGGAGGCAGGAATGAAACACCGGAGATGTCACCGACGGCATTTACCGTTGCAACATTGCCTCCTATGATGCCATAGTATGTTGGGGAAAAGAAGGATTCTCCATCTTCCGATTCATATCCGGGATCGTATGCCAGCTTAGAAGCCGTCATTCCATCGCATGACAAGGCAAGCCGGTGTTCGGCGAAAAATGCTTCAAAGCCACCGAAGGCAGCATCCAGCTGAGGCGCACACGTGTCTATTATCATGTGATTGTTGAATACCGTATTGGTGTTGCTTTTGGCGGAAAGAGGAAATCTTGGCAGCTTGTCATATGATGAATTGAACAATGTTTCCGCTGACTTACACATTTTCTTTAATACAGTGCTTTTCCTTACAATGCTCATCTCGTTGAAGGTTTCCTCATCTGTCCGGTATACTGTGAGATAGTCTTCCGATGTATGTTCTATATAGAAGAACATTCCCGGTGATGATTTCATTATTTCCGCGATTCGCTGGTTCAATGCAGCGGAACCGTAGCCGTCGGTGTAATAGTCGCCGGCATATACCCGGCCTGCCACAGCTGTTTCCGAAGGCGAGGCTTCGTGTATATCGTACTGCTGGTTTTCATATATGAAGAAGTAGTACAGCATCGAGCCCAATGCTATGAGGACAAGTGAAACGGCTATTACAGCAGCTCGATTAGTTTTTCTGCGTATCTTACGTTCCTGTTCCTTTACCTGTTCTGCGGTGGCAGCTTCAGGGATGAGGTTTTCCGCACTCATGTAGGAAATCTCAGATGTGATGATGCCTTCTTCATACAGACTGTCATCCATCTTATCCATATGGTCGGTTATAAAGATCACAGGTATGTTTTCGTATTTCTCTGTTGATGATATGGCATCTCTGTAGATCCTGTGGTACCGTTTTTCATACTCGCCTGAGGAGTCGTTTGTTTTATAAAAGAACTTATCGGCATCGTTGAAGCATATGACGGAAGGCGACTGAGAATTTGCATCTGTAAAAATCTTATCAAAGGAATTGGTTTTGTCGCTTCCGTGGAGGTTTTCGAACACGTCATGGTCGATCTTTACGATATTAGCGCCATAGTGGCATGCAATGAGATCTGCGACGCAGGATGCATCTGTTCCTGGTTCATGCTTGATGAGTACGCGGGCAGGAATGTTTATATCATAGGATTTAATCATTTCCTTGATGGTATCGTTGACATTGGTCGTGTCGAAGGAGGCCTTCGGCTTTACAGCCAGGAATTTGATGGCAGCCGCCTTGCGATATTTGAGGGCGCCTTTGCTTATCAGCGTGTCCGCCGCTTTGTCGGATGCAAAAGGCCTGGTGAGCAGATAGCCCAGGATTATTGAAACGGCTGTAAATGAGTATGATATATCCGTCGTGATGGACAAAGAGGCAGATAGGATGCGATCAAAAACGATGACTATGAGCGCACATATAATGAACATTATGCCGTCACGTATGTCTATATCAGCGACTTTGTTTTTCAGCCACTTATTGTTGAATACAAGCCACATGACAAGTCCGGCAATAACAAACAGGAACAGCATCTTGATGATCGCTTCAGAATTTTGTATGATGATCAGAATTATTTCCTCAAAGGAAATGTTTCTGATAAATGTTTCTATGCTGTCGGCAGGGCTTTTGGAAAAGGAAAAACCATTGGGATAAAGAAAAGTCTCCGTTCCAAGCCTTGCAAAGGTCGTCAGCAAAAGTGCAGTGAATAAAGGATAGAAAACAGTGACGCATTTTTCCCTGCATCTACAGGAGAAGAAGATGGCGACAACAAACAATCCCCAGTATGCACCTTCGGGCAGCCCTGACATTATGACAGCAGGGGTTATTGTCATGACAGCGACTGATGCATATCCAAGAGTGCAATATATGAGAATGACAATGACAATAAAGCCTGTCATTGCTGAATTGATATGCATTATTGATGTGAAAAAAATAATCACATATAAAAATGCGGCTGCTCCCGGATGTATAAAACAGGATAGTGCAATTACTGCTGATATCACCATGCCTGTTGCAGTGGGATAAGGTCCGGCCGCTGTAAGAAGACAGGTGCCTAAAAAAATAATTAGTGCGGCAATTATTTTAGTAAACCATGGACTGTATATGGCATCCCATTTTTCTCTCAGTCTGTTCATTATCTTATGCCCTTTCTGTTTTATATATCAACATGATATTGGTTTTTCAACATCACGTCAAGGCATAGGGCGAACAGAGCCTGCAATGTTGCTAAGTAAAACCTTGTTTCATGAACAATTAAGGATATATAATGGACAAAGGACAACGAAAGGGCGATTTTAGTATTTAAAATTGTGGTTCTAATAATAAGTTGGGATGACTCGCAGACAGCGAGTCATCTTTTTTTATTAAAAACGTTGTAATACCGGATTGATTGATATTATACGCAACAGCCGGAAATATTGCTTTCCATAATATTCCAGAATGTGTATATATCGATGTTTTTTAAAAATCTTACACACGGCAATTTTCGAATCAGTGTGCAAGTTACTTTATTTACGCTAAATTTCTGACTTTGTTGCGGGGACTTGTACTTGAACAACTACTCGTTTGCTGTCCCTGCGCAAATCGAGCTTGAAACCGCCGATTTATGCAAAATCCCGTGTGTAATATTTTCTGATTTCTATAAATCATACACATTTTGGAAAAATACACCAGTTATTTGCCATGCCGAGATTCGTAAAATTCCGTAGACGGATCATGCACATTATGTTAAATTAGTATTGATTGGTGAGCGGGCATGACTAAAACAGAATATTGAAAGACCGGTGAGCTACGTCGCAGATATTAACTTTTAGTGCCATGATGTCCGTAAAATCAATCGAAAAGAATAGTCATATTCTACAGTAAACTATCTGTGGGATTCTCCCGTAGGAGCCTATGAAAACAGCGTTTTTTCAAAAAATGAAACAGGCTCTGATATACTTGGAGTATCCACCACCCTAACATTTTTAACAGAGCCAAAATTATTCCTGTTTAAGCATTAAAACCTGCTAAGAAAAGTCAAGCAGAAATCTAACTCTTCATAGCAGGTTTTCTT
>CAUDEQ010000051.1 GCA_958448635.1 uncultured Bacillota bacterium
TATTATAGCAGGGGTTAAACGAGGTTTGTTACTCTACTTTTATGGGTACACCTCAATTGCTTTTTTTCCACAATGTCATGACAAAACCATCTGTATTGTTTCCGGACACTCTGTAAACACAGTCCTCCGGCACCGAAACAACCACACAGTCGTCATCTGCAGGTATATAGTATATCTCCACATCTAAATTCCGGCCCGTACTGTACACAAGCCTGCAATCGTTACGATATCTCTTGATGTATTCCGTATACTCTTCCAGAGCAAAGCCTCTTTCCTTCATGATTATGGAATGAGGATAGCCTACATATCTGAAATGCCATGGTTCATGTGCGATTCCCGTCAGCCCTTCCTTGCCCTTTTCATAGCGTTCAATAAAACCATACTCCGCAGCTGCATGCCTGAACTCATTGCATATCCCGTCATACGGGAAATCCGGACATATGAAATCCATCTTATTTTTATTGACTCCCAAATCTATAGCCAAACCTGTCTGATGCTCGCTGTGCTCCGGCATAGCGACATATTGCCGTGTAAAATCTTCACCGTTATCCTTAAGGGAAGCCATGTATATATCACCCTGCTCCTCCGGCGAGCGATATCCGCTTACGGGAATGATGGAATCTCCTGCTGAAATTTTTTCAATTATTAGCTTCAATGCATTCGCCGCTTCACGCTTCATAAGTATGTCCGGAAAGCTCATATCGGCAGGTATCATATCCTGCATTTCACTCCTTCTTAACGGGTGTTTTGCATTGACAAGCACCAGATCACCATGATGCAGCCTTTGCCTTTGCAGTTCAATATTCTTCATCATCACACATACAGGCCTGTCAGCTTATCCAGCATTTCTGAAAAAGACAGACCGACTCCTTTCAACATATTCGGATATCTGCTGCGAGAGGTAAGTCCCGGAATCGTATTTACCTCATTGAATACTATTTCTCCCGACGGCGTACAAAACATATCAACTCTGGCAAATCCCGAGCATCCCAGAGCCCTGTATATAGTAACGGCAGTTTCCTGTATCTTCCTTTCAGTATCGGCATCTATCCTTGCGGGCATGTATATCTTTGAAGTTTTTCTCTCGTATTTTTCTTCATAATCGAAAAATCCGCCGGACAGCTGAATCTCATCAGCTCTGCCTACAATGAGCTCATCGATGCCGAGCACGGAGCAGCCCACCTCAAATCCATCTATGGCCTCTTCCGCTATTACCTGCGTATCATGCTCGAAGGCTCTCTGTATAGCAGCTTCAAGCTCCTGCCATTCACAAACCTTCGTTATACCGAAGGAGGAGCCTGCGCGGACGGGCTTTACAAACAACGGAAGGCTCAGCTCTGAATCGATTTTTTCCATAGCCTTCTCTTTATCTGAGTAATCGAAGGTCACAGCTTTAGGTACAGAAATACCTGCAAGGCTGACTATTTTATGCGCCTTGTCCTTATCCATGCAAAGGGCAGATGAAAGTGTTCCGCAGCCGATAACAGGAATGCCCGTCAGCTCAAAGAGCCCCTGCACCGTACCGTCCTCGCCGTTTCTTCCGTGCAGTACAGGAAACACGATATCTATATCTATTACCCTGTATTTCCCCTCATACAGCTCTATGAGCCCCTTGGTGCGACGGCTTTGCGAAACAACGACGGGACACAGATTTTTCCTGTCTTCGATCCACGCATTCTCTCCTATTTTTTCTGTCACGCCTGTATAATGATACCATTCTCCCTCTTGGGAGATCCCGACAGGTATCACATCGAATCTGTCTCTGTTCAGATTTTCCAAAACGGCTGCCGCCGATTTCAAGGATATCTGATATTCAGCCGAATTACCGCCGAATATCACTGCGATTTTTTTCTTCTGCATTTTATATACCTCTTTCTTATTTTTTCATATCATCCATGCTTTCGTATCCTATTTCGCATTTATTTACATACAGCTCTCTGCTGACCTGCACTCCTGTTTTCCTGTCCCTTTCTTTCCGGCATACATGAGCCGTCTGATACAGCCTTCCGGCTTGTCTGTAATATTCTACAGATGAATTAAACACCTCATATTCAATATTGATCGGTTTAAGGGACAGGATACGACCGTACATAAATTCATCATCAAAGCTCACCTCTATCTGAAATAAATTGTCTGTTTCATTGCGTACTTTTAAATCAAGCCAGCCTTCGGTGACTGTGGCATCGATTCCGCAAGGCATCTCATCATCCGCAGGCCGGAAAAATTCAATGGCATGTCCATGCCGCTCGACAATTGTAAGCGGTGCGTGCAGAAAGAGCCAGAACAACATGTTGCTCAGCTGACATAGTCCTCCTCCGTATGAGCCTTTGATTTCCCCGTCTACGAGATTCAAACCGTCCCTGTATTTCTCATAACGATCCGCATACCTTACCAGCTGATAAAAGGAAAATGTTTCCCCCGGCTCAATTGCCACCTTGTTCGCCGTTGCGGCAGCAAGCTTGAGATTATGCACTTTATTCAGCTGGTACTTCACATCAAACCCGCTTTTTTCATTTATCATAAGCGACGATGTACCGAATACCGTATACGGCAGCGGCTTTTCATATTTCTTCCTCGCATATTTGTTTCCGTCGAGCTTCATTTTCAGATAAAAGAGCTTTTTTCTCTGCCATTTGCGCAGCGGCAGCAGAAACGGAAACACCTGCGTAAGTCTTTTCCTTGCCATATGTATCGTTCCCCCTCGATGTTTTCCCAAAACAAAACGCTCCTGTTTCGGTACTTTGATTGTACTCAAAACAGGAGCGTCATTTATCCGTTCCATCAAAAGGAATTCTGTTTTATGTCCTAATAAATTCTTACGATTTTCCTACGACACGGGAATTACCACCTCAAAGCAGGTTATGCCATTGGTACTTTCAGCCGATATCTTTCCATGATGCAGCTGCACGATTTCCCTTGCAATTGCAAGCCCCAGTCCGGCCCCTCCGCTTCTTGAGCTTCGTGCAGTATCGAGACGGAAGAACTGCTCAAAAATTCTCTCCAGCTTTTCTGCGGGAATTGTATTTCCTTCGTTTATCACTTTTATACGAACATCCTTGCCGCTTACTCCGGCTTCCACCTTGATGGTCGTATTTTCATAGCTGTAATTCACAGCATTTCTCAGAAGATTATCAAGAACCCTCTGCATTTTATCTGCATCGCATTCCACCATGATATCGGGCTCTGCATCCAGCCGGCAGCCCAACGACTTGTCCAAAAGCATAGGCTTGAACTCATATGTAAGCTGCTCCAACATACGCGTCATATTCACCGTACCATATTCGAGAGTTATACCTGAAAGATTGAATCTCGTTATCTCAAAGAATTCGTTTATCAGTTCTTCAAGACGTTCCGCCTTGTCAAGAGAAATTGACAGATAGCGCTCTCTCAGCTCATCTGATATCTGCTGCTCATCCCTCAGAAGCGTCAGGTAGCCTATCACCGAGGACAGCGGTGTTTTCAAATCATGCGCCAAATACATAACCAGGGCATTTTTTCGCTGCTCCGCATCCTTTACGGCTCTCATATTGTCCAGCGCCTTTTCACGGACTCTGTTCAACTCTGTTTCCGTATAAAACATCGCACTGGACAGAACGATGGGCTCACCTGACGGTGATATCAGCTGTTCTGTCGCATCAACAACCTCATCTAAATACTTAAGCGGCTTGGAAATAAAATAATATGTTATCATCAGCCACCCTATAATAAAAACAATTCCGCCGAACAGCAGTATATAGTCCCCTACAAAGCTCAGGAGCTGATACAGCATATCGTCAGGCTGCCAGGTAAATCTTGCAAAAAAATCCCATGCTAAAACTATGAAAAAAAACAATGCGATGCCATAGCCTGCGATGGATAAGACGTATTGCAGCAGCAGTCTCTTTGCCACAGTGCTGTGCTGCCTGACGGCTTTATTTCTGTAAATCCTATTCAATGGTATACCCCACTCCCCATACTGTTTTTATGAATTTCGGATTCTTCGCCGGCTCACTGAGCTTTTCACGAAGCCTTCCGATATGAGCCATAACGGTATTGTTGTTGTCCAGAAATTTTTCTCCCCAGACAGCCTCGAACAATTCTTCAGATGCGACGACCTTGCCGCGATTCTCGCATAAGTGCCAGAGTATGGAAAATTCGATGGGCGTTAAAGCTATCTCTTTCCCGTACAATGTGCATTTATGGGTATCCTTGTTTATTATCAGCCCTCTTACATCATACTCCGCCACACCTTCTTCATTTGCCTCCGGACTGGCTGCTCCTGCATTGTTGTAACGGACGTAACGCCTGAGCTGCGTCTTTACTCTGGCCACCACCTCCAGCGGATTAAAGGGCTTGGTGATATAGTCGTCTGCACCGATGGTCAGCCCCATTATCTTATCAGTATCCTCGACCTTGGCGGTCAGCATTATTATCGGAAAGAAATACTTTTCTCTTATCTTCTGGCAGATTTGAAATCCGTCGATATCCGGAAGCATAATATCCAGTATGGCCAAATCTATTTTCTGCGTCCGTATGCATTTAATCGCATCACTGCCGTTGTAAAACTTATGCACCTTGTATCCGTCGTTTTTCAGACAGACCTCTATAAGGTCTGCGATTTCCTTTTCATCATCTACAATTAAAATATTTTCATTCATATCAGCGTTCACTCCGGTCAAAATGTAGAAATGCTTATAGCATCGCTTGTCGCATTTTTTATCAAATCATGGTTTCATATCATTCTTTCATATCTCATTAATGCATATCACCTGAAGCACAGGTATGTCTTTATTTCTTTGATATGCAGAATTTCTGTCTATCGTAACATTTTTTCAGTCGCTGCAACCTTCCTGAAGTATGCCTCATCGAATATCACGATGTATACCGTCATATCATTGTCTTCAAGAAATTCTTCTATCGTGTCTTTTGCTGTCTGAAAGGCTTCATCCTTTGGATATCCGTACACGCCGGCGGATATCAGCGGGAATGCCACCGTTTCACAGCCGGCTTCCTCTGCCAGCTTCAGAGAATTCCTGTAGCACGACTCCAGCATAGCCTTCTCTCCTCTTTGACCTCCGTGCCATACGGGGCCCACCGTATGTATCACATACCTGCATGGCAGATCATATGCAGATGTCATCTTCGCCTGTCCCGTATCGCAGCCGTTGAGTCTGCGGCATTCCTCAAGAAGCTTAGGACCTGCCGCACGATGTATGCAGCCGTCAACTCCGCCTCCTCCCAGGAGACTGTTATTGGCGGCGTTCACTATGGCGTCCACCTTAAGCTTTGTAATATCCCCTTGTATTATTCTTACCGTCATATCCTTCTCCTTCTCTCATCCTCGCCAGTGCCTTTACCTGCTTCCTCTAATTATATTTCCCTTTTTAATATTATCCTGAAGCATTTTATCCGTTTCCTCATACAGCCTTTCCGAGCCGGCCTTTGTAGCCGCATGTCGTCTGTAAACATGCACCTCATCTATGTCATGCTCCCTCCAGTCTGCACCGTCGTTGCTGTTGTTCAGAAGAAGCGGCTGAAAATTGTCCAGAGCATGTGCAAAGCGCGCCTCAGGGCTTTCTCCGGCTTCAAATTCATCGAAGAGCTCTTTCATCTCCTGCTCCTGATCCTTGGGCAGCAGTGCATATATCCTCTCCTTAGCCTTATCCTCACGCTCCTTCTGGGTTGCCAGATTCACATCATCGTATGCGTATGTATCGCCTGCATCTATCTCCACCACATCGTGGATAAGACACATCATCATCGTTTTCAGAACATCTATCTCCTCGTTGGCATATTCCCTGAGAAGATAAGCCATCACAGCCATGTGCCACGCATGCTCGGCATCGTTCTCCCTTCTTCCGTGGCCCGACAGATGTGTCCTTCTGAAGATATTCTTCTCCTTATCGATTTCCAGTATGAAATCCACCTGCTTCTTAAGTCTTTCATCCATCGATATCACTTTCCTCTCTTCTTATTCCAATCTTCTTCTATCATCCCCAGCAGCCTCTTGGGGTCGTCGGAAACGTGCAGCAGCTCCAGCAGTCCGGATGACATGAAGCCCTTTTCTGCAGTATTCATCAGCATCTGTATCAGCTCATCATAATATCCCGCCGTGTTGAGTATGCCTATGGGCTTACTGTGTCTTCTCAGCTGCCTCAAGGTGAAGATCTCAAAGAACTCCTCCATGGTACCTATGCCTCCGGGCGTCACGATGAAGGCATCGGATTTCTCATCCATCATGGCCTTGCGCTCCCTCATGGTCTCCGTAATGTAAAACTCCGTGCATTTTTCAAAAAGCACTCCCGGCTTGTTGAAGAACGCAGGCGCAATGCCTATGCTGACACCGCCCTTTTCATCCATTCCCCTTGCCACTGCTCCCATCAGTCCTGTCCTGCCACCGCCGAAGATGAGTCCGTGACCCTTTTCTGCCATAGCCCTTCCCAGCACCTCTCCTGCCTCTATATAAGCTCTGTCTATATCATTGCTGCTGGCTCCGAATACACATATATTCATATACACTCTCCCTGTCAATTTATTTACAGCTGACAATCCGGACGGTAATCGATTTTTCGTCCTGCTGCCATTTTTTTCTATTTATTTCTTCCTGTCCGACAGCAGCCACGCCATCACATGCATGACCTGCTTAAACAGACCTCCATATATCATATCCTCGATTTCATCTGCCGTATGCTTCACCACATCCACGAATTCAGTCTCATCCAGAGCCTGCCCCGCCACCTTACGGCAGCCGGAAGCCCTGAAAACATATGCATAGTTGTCAGCTATGGTTGCATTGGACGGTATTTTCATCAGAAACTGCCAATCATCGGACTCATATCCCGTTTCTTCAAGAAGCTCGCGCTTTGCAGCCTCCAGAGCGTCCTCAGCAGGGACATTCTCTGCACGACTTCCATCGCCTGCCGATTCTTCCTCTCCATCGCCTGCCGAATATTCTATGCTGTCCTCTCCGCCGGCTGCCGAATATTCTCTGCCGTCCTTTCGCTCTATGCCTCCTGCCGGAAACTCCGTGGTGACCTCCTTTATGCCCTGACGAAACTGTCTGACGCATATATAATTTCCTTCTTCATCAGTAGCCACTATGATTGCATAATCCCGACGGCTGTAGCTGTAAAAAGGCCCCACATCTCTTCCGTCCGGGAATCTGTACGTCGATTCTCTGAAATCTATCCACCTGTTCTCCACTATATGCTTCGTTTCGATTTCCTTCCATATCAAAGCTTCATCATTTCTCTTCACGATAATTATACATCCTCTCACGCTTAAAACATTTCTCTGCAATCCATTATACCATTAAAACCACTCGTCTGCATATCACCTTATAAAATCCATGATATTGGATTGAAAGATTGTTCCCCATAAAATAAAAACCGGCGCCCTGTATTTCTGTCAGAAACAGACGCCGGGAAGCCGGTTTTTATATTGAAAATATTTGATGAGTGGCTTTTACCGATTTTAACATACGATGAAGCCTGCGAACAGGAAGGCTATCGTAGCCAAAGCCGCTGGCAACAGGCAGTACGGCAGCTGTGAAAGCGCATGATCCATATTCTCTATCTTGCAGACTGCTGATGTGAATACAGTGGCATCAGAGTAGAAGCATGCGTGGCTTCCGAAGCATCCTCCGCATCCAATAGCTGCCAGAATGATATACGGGTCGCATCCGATGCTTAATGCCAGCGGAACAATAATCGGAACCATAACTGCGGGAACGCCCCAGTTGCTGCCTGTTGTAAATGAAAGTGCTCCTACCAGCACGAAGACAATCGCAGGGAATAATACTGGGCTGAGTATGCCTCCTACCGCTCCACTGATATATTCCGGCATCTCCATGGCTACGAGGGCATCTCTTACCATAAAAGCTCCCACGATGATTATTACAGGGGAGATCATGTTCTTAAAGCCCGTCATACAGCATTTGCAGAAATCAGAGAACGTCATTATCTTCAAAGGAATATACATGATGGCCGCAACTCCTATAGCTATCATTGCGCCCTCCATGAACATGCCCCTTATGGCCCATACAACGAGAATAACCAACGGAATAATAAACATAAGCGATTTCCACGCAGGAACATTCTCATCATCGTCATCTATTTCCCCTACATTGAGAGGTGCGCTTATGTCGCTGTATACTCTTCCGCCTCCGTCTACTCTCTCATAAGCCTTTTTCATGGTACCCAGCTTAGGCAGCAGTCCTGCAGAAAACAGTCCCACCACCAGTATGGCGGCCATTGAATAGAACATGTACGGTATTACATGCAGATAATTCGACATGGCAGACCCTGTGAAATTAAGCGATTCCTCCGCCATGAATATTCCGGCGAAATATACTCCTCAGGAGCTTACAGGCACCATTATACATACAGGTGCAGCTGTTGAATCCAACACATATGCAAGAGCTTCTCTTGGCACCTTATTCCTGTCAGCTGTTTTCTTCATGGCAGCACCAACTGTTCCTATGTTCGATACGTCTCCTATGAAGAAGCACAGCCCCCGCACAAAAGTGCTTAAAAGTGACCTTCTCCTGTTGGTTGCAAATCTCAGGATGTACTGCGTAAGGGCATCTACACCGCCTGAATTAGTTACAAGCTCTATAAATACACCTATAAATATAGTGAGACACACAACCCATACGGTATCTGCATTCATCAGAACTGAATACATTCCATCTACTGCAGGGCTGAAAAAATCAACACCATACATCAATACATAACATAGCCCCGCACCGATTATAAGTGCCGAAAAAGTTTTCTTAGTTATTACTGCCCACACTATTATCACTATCGGTGGAAGCAAACATAACCATTCCATTCCTCCCATACCTCTCTCCTTTCTTGATTGTAAGCTAAATACGCTAATTGTGATTGTATTTTATTAAGGTTTTATTTTTCAGGTATGCCTACCACTTCTTCTCTTATAAGTCTTTCGATTTCATCATTGGTATATCCGATTTCTTCCATCACCTTGATAGTGCTCTCTCCCAGCTTTGGAGAGCCTTTGTATATCTCTCCCTGCGTTTTGCTGTACTTTATCGGAATACCGAAGGTTTTCATTTCTCCTACATTGGTATCATCCACCGTTATCACCATATCTCTGGCTATGAGCTGAGGATGCTCCAATGCTTCAAGCGGTGAAACGACTCCTGTTGCGGGAATATTGTATTTGTTGAATCTCTCTGTAAGCCAGCTTTCCGTTTTATCTGCCATGACCTTGCTTATCATTTCCGTAAAGCTCTCGTAATTCCTGACTCTGAGATCATTGGTGGAATATTTCGGATCATCTATCAGCTCCGGCATTTCCAGTGCATTGCAGAAATCAGGCCACATGCTTTCATCCGTTACAGTCACGGTTATGTATCCATCCTTGCAGTAATATGCATCATAAGGAACGATTTCCCTCGGCTTGGCGTTGCCTGTTCTGCTCACCTCTTTTCCGGTTAAAGCGTAAGTCAGAATAGCGTCATCGAGGATCGCGAACATGGTATCGAGCATTGCGACATCTATTCTTCTGCCTCTCCCCGTCTTGTTTTTATCGTAGCATGCGAGAACTATTGCAAAAGCAGCTGTCAACCCAGTAAAGCTGTCTCCCACCGAGGTTCCTGACCTCAATGGAGGTTCATGGGCAAAACCGGTCATATCCATATATCCGCACATGCTTTCTATGACGTTGTCATAGGCAGTATTTGCTCTAAGTGGTCCTGTCTGGCCGAATCCGGCGCTGGAAGCGAATATTATCTCAGGATTGATCTCCTTTGCCACTTCATATCCGATACCCAGCTTGTCCATGGTGCCGAATTTAAAGTTTTCTATCACCACGTCCACCTTCGCATAAAGCTTCTTTATCAGCTCCTTGCCGTCCTGTTTTCCCAAATCCACGGCAATGCCTTCCTTGTTTCTGTTATATGTGGCGAAATATCCACTCTCCCCATCTTCTGTATATGGGCTCCAGAATCTCGACTGATCGCCTCCATCGACTCTTTCCACCTTTATTACTCTGGCGCCGTAATCAGCAAGGTTCATCGTACCATATGGTCCGTTATACGCCTGTGTAAAATCAAGAACTGTGATTCCTTTCAGCGGTCCCATCAATTTTCATCCCCTTCACACATGATTATGCCTGCTTTGACAAGGGATGATAGTTCAGTACTACTGTATCCGATTTCCTTCATAATTGCTGCGGTATTTTCTCCAAGCAGGGGAGCGGAGCCCGTAGGAACATCCTCTATTCCACTGATTTTTATAGGTATTCCCGGCATTTTCAATGTGCCTAACGCTTTATCCTCCACCTGAACCACCATGTTTCTTGCATTCAACTGTTCGCTGTTAAACGCCTCGGCAACTGTGAGTACAGGGCCGCTCGGTATATTCAGCGGTCTGAGAGTCATTTCTATCTCCTGTCTCGTCATTGTTCCAAGCCTGTCGCTCAATATCTTCTGCAGTACCTTGATGTAGTTTTCCCCTCTCGATTCATTGGTCTGAAACCTGGGGTCCGAAAGCAGCTCGGGCATTTCCATAGCTTCACTGAATTTAGCCCACTGCGCATTCGTAGATACTACTGTAGATACATAACCGTCTTTTACCTTGAATGTGTCGTAAGGTGCTATCGCACGTGACTTGTTCCCTTCCCTTACAAATATTTCTCCCGTAAAGAGTTCATTTACGAGGATATCCTCCAGCGCTGTAAACATACAGTCTGTCGATGAAACATCGATTTGCTGTCCAATACCGGTCTTATCTCTGGCCAGCAGCGCTGATACGATGGCCATTGCGAAAAATACTCCGCCAAACTGATTTGCCATTCTGGAGCCATGAGCTGTAGGAGGCGCTCCTTCATGTCCGGTGATGTCCATAAGCCCCGATACTGCTTCTGCTGTAAGATCGCTGCCTGCCGTATTACTCAATGGCCCTGTTTTACCGAACCCTGTATGAGATGCGTATATTATGTCCGACTTCACCTTACAGGCGTCCTCATAAGCCAATCCACAGCTTTCCAGCTCGCCTGACGGGAATGAATCGCATACCACGTCTGCAGTTGATATCATTTTGAGGATGATTTCTTTGCCTTCTGTTGTTTTTCTGTCAACACACACGCTTTTTTTACCGCGATTCATATATGCATGGTATGCGCTTCCCTTTTCATTTTTCGGAAATCTTCTTCTCATGGTATCGCCGCCGCTTTTGTGATCCTCGATCTTTATGATTTCCGCTCCAAAGTCCGACAGCAGCATAGTTCCATAGCTTCCCATCTGTCCGGCTGTAAAGTCAATGATCCTTACTCCGTCTAAAATCTTTGCCATACTGCTCTCCCGTTCTGATTAAAATCACTTTATTTATGGATAACAAAAGTCACATCGCCTTTTACCGTAAGAATCGGCTCATCGAATACCTCTGAGCGATCCGTCTCCTTGTTGTATTCAGAGGTCTTATACATTTCATAGCCGTACAATCTCGATCTGTTTCCTTCCTCAATGAGCCAACAGATGATTTCTACGGCATCCAGCATGTGTACCGGTCTGAGAATATTTCCCTCTGTACGAACGAAAAGCCCTCCATCTCCGTTATCTCTGATATTGCTCAGTTCAGTGCAGCAGTCGATGCATTTTTCCATGAGCTTGCAGCCTGAGATCATTTCTCCCGGATAATGCATATCTTCTCCGTTGATCGAAACTCTAAATCTCAGCTCTGTACATTCCTTACCCTTAACTACAGGGCTGATACGGTCTTTCATTTCAGCTTCTATTTTTGCCATTTTGTCATCTCCTTTATAAAAAAATGTGCAACAACTGTTGTTGATGACAATAATAAAAGCAACGTTTATGCCAATTAAAAAAATGCTGAAAATTCAGCATTTTTCTTGATTTTAAATGTGTCTCGGTTGTAATATCGCAACGCTTCTTTACATATATGCACCATTATTATGGCAATACTGGCTATGAAATGTTTATATTTCAACATTTATAGTTGAAGTTGTAATATGCAATCTAGTTTCCGTTCCGCAACCCTATTGAATGTTGTATTTTTTCATTTTTCTGGAGATGGTTGACTTGTCCACGCCAAGCTTTCTTGCAGCCGCTGAGGCGCTCCCGAACTTCTCTATGGATTTAATTATCACATGCTTCTCATATTCGTTCACGATCCTTTCCAGAGAAAGATTCTCCTCATTTAATGCATCATCTATTGAAATGTCTTTTTTTGTTCCCAGAAACATCTGAACCTGAAATTTTGTTATGGCGTTTCCGTTCCCGCTTATGACGAGGCGCTCCATGACATTTCTCAGCTCCCGGACATTTCCCGGCCAGTAATAGCCTTCCAGCTCCGACAACGCATCATCCATGAGGTTCTTGCTCATACCATACTGTTCATTAAAGCGTTTGAGATAATGATGCGCCATAGGCGCTATATCTTCCTTCCGCTCTCTCAACGGAAGGATCTCTATTGGCACTACAAACAGCCTGTAATACAGATCGCTTCTGAACGTGCCCTTCTCCATTTCAGCCTTCAAATCTTTATTGGTAGCAGCTATTATCCTGACATCAAAGGAGCTTTCCTTTTCGCTTCCTATCCTTCTCACAGTTTTATCCTGGAGCACACGAAGCAGCTTCGACTGCATGGCCAACGGAAGCTCTCCTATTTCATCCAGAAACAGTACGCCCTTGTCGGCCATTTCAAAGAAGCCTGCTTTACCGTTCTGGCTGGCGCCAGTAAAGGCGCCTTTTTCATACCCAAAGAATTCGGATTCAATCAGCGTTTCCGGTATGGCCGCACAATTCACCTTTATAAACGGCTCTCCCTTCCTTGAGCTATTATTGTATATCAGATCGGCGATCACTTCTTTACCTGTTCCAGACTCGCCGGTAATGAGGACTGTAGCATCTATCTTGCCTATCTGTATTAGCTTCTCCTTCAGCCTTATCATGTTGATGTTGTGTGTTATCATCTCATCCTCTTCATGATTTTCCCTCTTTTTCAGATCCTGGAGCTGTGTTCTGAAGCGTTCTGTTATCATTTTCTGGTGGCTGAGCATTTCCTTCAGTTTCACTATCTCTGAAATATTTCTTTCAACACAAAGCACCATATCTATTTGCCCATCGGAAAAAATAGGAGTGCTTGTCGCAAGAACATATCCTCCTTCTCCCAGCTCCTGCACTATGCTGGCCTGATTTCCGCTTTCTATCGCCTTCAATATTGAAGACTCGTATAGGACATATCCCGTTTCGATAAGCTCCTTCATATTGCGACCTAAAACCTCTTCTCTAGTAAGCCCTCCAACACTGATGGATTTATCATTTACCAGAAAAACATTTCCTTCCCCGTCAGCTATCCAAACGCTTACATCGAGCCCATTCATTATAGTCATCAGTTCTTCATAATGCGCTTTAAAAAAATCCTTATATCTCATTTTCTCTCCCCGTAATTCATTTTTCACCACATGTATACCATTGCCCCTCGGACCTGCACTGTACACTGCTCTGCAGCTTTCATTGTATTATCCCCATCAAATTCTACATCCTCTCACTCTTAAAACATTCTCTGCGCTCCATTATACAATTAAAACCACGTGTCTGCATATCACCTTATGAAATCCATGATGTTGCGATGTCTCATCTGCTCCGGAGATGCTTCATGCTTCCGGGAATCCCTTCCTGTATGAGCATCTGCTATCCCGGAAAGAAGAATGCAGGACGAAAACAAAGCTTACTTTGTTGAAATCAGCTACGATATCTAAGTCGATAATCGGAGAAGTTGATGAGTCTCCATGGGAGGTTAAGGAGTCTCCAGCGGAGAAGTTAAGGAGTCTCCAAATGATTGCCATATAACCGTTTTTTTGAGATTTTTATAACGCAAAACA
>CAUDEQ010000052.1 GCA_958448635.1 uncultured Bacillota bacterium
TACGTACGGTGGTGTGAGAGGACGGCGGTTAGTCACCGCCTCCTACTCGATTGATTTCGAATATATATGTTCCTGTTACTGCTGTTCCGCCGTGCTTAAGGTGAGGCTTTCCAGGAAGCTGCATATGTTGGAAAGAGCAGCCTCGCCGTGATGTATATTGCACTGGTAGGAAATCATGTTCAGCGGAGCCTTTGCAGACAATACATCGCATTCACTGCTTTCAAGGGTGGATTCAAATATGGTCTCCTCGGCACCCAGAGCTTCGGTGAAGTAGGCTGCCAGCGCCTTGTTGTCCTTGGAAGGCCAGGTGGAATTCGTATCGGATATTGAGAAGTCTATATTGCAAAGTCCCGATGTGGTGAGAAAGACCTCTGCCATTTCATTTATTACTGTCTCGTCTATACTCCTCATGGCAGTCTGAAGATTGAAGGAGCCGTCCGAGGTGGAAACATTGGAGATTTCGGAAAGAGCCACTATCTCTCCGCTTTCCTCATCCTGAAGATATGTACCTGTCTTCAGCGTATACATAAGGCTTATTATATTGTCGCTGGTCTCATTGGAGATAACAGTGGACGGCAGATCGGTGGCTGTAAGGGTATACACGAAGTTATCCTCAAGCTTTTCGAATCTGTTCTTCATGTTGTTGTAGGAGGATCTGAAACGCTTTTCAAACGATGAGATGTCATTGCTGTCTACGACAACAACTGCAGTGGCGCTGGTAGGTATATAGCCGTCCTTTGCTTCACAGTTGAAGGAAGCCAACTGGAACAGCTGACCTGAGCTTTTCTCCGATGCCAGCAGGTTGCCGATGACCTCTACGGGATTAGGATAATCCGTATCCTTGATGTTGAATGGATCGTGATAGCCCGATATCCTCATGGTTATTTCGTAAGCATTGGAATAGTAAGGCTCTGCTGCGGAAAGCTCCGTCGTCATGGAGGCGGTGGCAGCATATGAGCCTGCGGTATAAAGCTCCACATCATCGTTTTGCGTCATGTTGATGAAATTATCGTATTCCAGATACTTGGTATCTATGGCAGCTGCTCCTGTGTATTCTCCGTCGTTGGTCTCGGTCACGATCAGAGCGATGTCACCGTGCTCAAGGGGTCCCAGCAGGGCTGTCAGCGATATGGCAAGGCTCTGGATAGATCTCCCCAGAGAATTTGTATCTATGGAGCACTGGATGGCAGTGGAGCCGGCTTTATCGGCACCCTCCGTCGCAGGATTCTCGAGAACCATATAGGATTCCTTGTTGGCAGATATGGTTATTTCGTTCTTGCTTGCCCATGAATTGAGATATTCAGCCACAAGGTCGTACTGTCCTGTCTCGCCTGAAAAGGTGGCGGACAGCTCCTCGTATGTAGATTCAAGGGAGCTGTTTAGTTCATCTTCTCTATTAAGCTCTGCTGAACCGCAGCCTGCCAGCAGGGGGGTCAATGCAAATATTGCAATCATAAAAAATACGAAAAACTTCTTCATATTTCATATTTCTCCTTGTTTCCTGATAAATTTATTAATATAATAAACATAATATATAATATAACACATTTATCCGATTAATTGTAGAGATTGAATGAAGTTAAGTCGAAAATATAAGGAGACGTTTATGGAAACAAAGAACTTCATAATCAGAGAAACGGAGTTTAACGACTATGAATATTTTGCCGTGTGGGAAAAGGATTCTAAGGTGACCAGATTCCTTACGTTTGATGAGGACAGGACATATGAAGATGTGGTGACGGAAGCCCTTTACAATAAGTTCAGCAATGAGAGAATGGATTTCACCATAGTGGCAAGGGAAACGGGAAAGCCTGTGGGAAGGATATATATTTCGCGAATAGACAGGCACAGCGACTCCCTCGATATTACAAAGTTCTATATAGGAGAGCCAAGCCTCTGGGGCAAGGGGATCGGCAGAGAAATCATGAACGAGCTTCTGGAGTACTGCTTCACTTTCCTCCATATGGAGAGAGTCACTCTCGATTACTATACGGGGAATAAAAGAGCCTCGACGCTGTATGAGAGCCTTGGCTTCAAGAGTGAGGGCATAGCCAGAAATGCTACGAAAAAGGACGGCAAATATTATGACCTTCATCTGATGTCGATGCTAAGGGCGGAATTCTTCGGAGAGAAAAGCTGAAGCGGCCGGAAAAAAAGGTTTTCATAAAATATGATTATGTATACTAAAAGCCTCAATTCTTAATTTGAGGCTTTTACAATGCAAAAAGACAGATAAAATACATAAATTGATATTGACTGAGCCTGTATTTTGTGTATAATTTTATTTGGAATTATCAAAAGGAACAAGATATAGTGGTTGGTTAAGGAGTAAGAACAATGAGCCAGATTAAACAGATCATTAAAAGAGACGGAAGAACGGTGGATTTCGACAGCAATAAAATAGCTGAAGCGATCTACAAAGCGGCAGAGGTGCTGGGAGGAAAGGACCATGACACGGCGAATTTCCTGGCAAAGCAGGTAGAGCTTTACCTTACGGAAATATGTCACAATGAGATTCCTACAGTTGAGCAGATACAGGATGCGGTAGAGAAGATACTCATCGAGAACGGTCATGCCAGAACAGCGAAGGAATTCATCCTCTACAGAGCAGAGCGTACCAGAGTAAGAGATATGAATACGCGCCTCATGAAGACGTATGAGGAGCTTACATTTAAAGAAGCGAAGGATAACGATACGAAGCGTGAAAATGCCAATATAGACGGAGATACTGCCATGGGGACCATGCTCAAGTACGGTTCCGAGGGCGCTAAGCAGTTCTACGAGATGTTCGTGCTGAAGCCTGAGCATGCCAGAGCTCACAGGGAAGGCGATATACATATCCACGATATGGACTTTCTTACGCTCACCACTACATGCTGTCAGATAGATATAGAGAAGCTTTTTAAAGGTGGATTCTCCACAGGACACGGCTTCCTGAGAGAGCCCAACGATATTCAGAGCTATGCAGCTCTGGCATGTATAGCAATACAGTCAAACCAGAACGACCAGCACGGAGGACAGAGCATACCTGATTTTGACTACGGCATGGCCAATGGTGTTAAAAAGACATACAGAAAGCTCTATTGGACGAATCTGGGCAAGATGCTCAATCTGCTGTTTGATATAGAAGACGGCGTGGAAAAGGTCAAGGCCATCGGCGCTGAGATTATGGAAAAGCACGATATCTATCCGATACTTGCTGATGATAACAACTACAAAACTATCGAAAGAGAATATCTCAGCGAGATAATAGATGAAAAATATATCGACAAGCTTCAGAAGAAGTCTACCAAGTATGCCAATGAAGAGATAAGAAGGGCAACATATCAGGCGATGGAAGCATTCGTGCATAATCTCAATACGATGCATTCCAGAGCAGGCGCTCAGATACCGTTCTCATCGATCAACTACGGAACGGATACTTCTCCTGAGGGAAGGCTGGTAATCGAAAACATCATGCTGGCCACGGAAGCAGGTCTGGGAAACGGAGAAACAGCCATTTTCCCTATACACATTTTCAAGATAAAGGAAGGCGTAAACTACAATCCGGGAGATCCTAACTACGATATGTTCAAGCTGGCGTGCAAGGTATCGGCGAAGAGACTGTTCCCTAACTTCTCTTTCATTGATGCTCCTTTCAATCTTCAGTACTACAATCCTGAGGACCACAATACAGAAGTATCGTATATGGGATGCAGAACCAGGGTAATCGGCAATTACTACGACCCTTCGAGACAGGTTGTCGGAGGAAGGGGAAACCTCAGCTTCACATCGGTAAACCTGCCTAGACTTGCCATAAAGGCTCACGGAGATATCGATCTGTTCTTTGAAGATCTTGAGAGAAAAGTCGATCTGTGCATAGATCAGCTGATGGAAAGATACAAGATACAGGCTTCAAAGAAGGTGAAAAATTATCCGTTCCTCATGGGTCAGGGAATATGGCTTGACTCCGACAAGCTGAAGCCGGAGGACTCCGTTGCAGAGGTCCTGAAGCACGGAACTCTTACAGTAGGCTTCATAGGTCTTGCAGAGTGTCTCAAGGCTCTCATCGGAAGCCATCATGGAGAATCTGCAGAGGCTCAGAGGCTGGGTCTTGAGATAATAGGCTTTATGAGAAAGAAGATGGACGATGCTACCAAGAAGACGGGCTTCAACTATACGCTCATCGCAACTCCTGCAGAGGGACTTTCAGGAAGATTCGTAAGGATAGACAGAAAGAAATACGGCGTCATCGAAGGCGTTACAGACAGAGAATACTACACCAACTCCTTCCATGTACCTGTATATTACAATATCAACGCATTTGACAAGATCAAGCTGGAAGCGCCATACCATGCTCTCACCAATGCGGGACATATCACATATGTTGAGCTGGACGGAGACCCGTGCAAGAATCTTGAAGCCTTTGAGCAGGTGGTAAGATGCATGAAGGAAAGCGGAGTAGGATACGGCTCCATCAATCATCCTGTAGACAGAGACCCCGTATGCGGATATACAGGGATCATAGACAATGAATGCCCTCACTGTCACAGGACGGAAGCCGACGGAGACCAGGGCTTTGAAAGAATAAGACGTATCACAGGATATCTTGTGGGAACCATGGATAACTGGAACGATGCCAAGACAGCTGAGGAAAGAGACAGAGTAAAGCATAGTCTCGGCAGCGAAATGGAAGCTTTATAAACGGAGGCTTTGCATATGAAAAAGGCTGATTCCATAAGGATCGCCGGAATAGTGAGAGAATCCATCGTAGACGGCCCCGGTATAAGATTTACGGTCTTTTGCCAGGGCTGTCCTCATGGATGTGAGGGATGTCATAATCCGGAAACTCATGATTTTGCCGGCGGATATGATTGCAGTATAGACAGGCTGATGGAGGAAATAGAAAAAAACAAGCTGCTGGCAGGTGTGACGTTTTCCGGAGGAGAGCCGTTTTGCCAGCCTGAAGGCTTCGTTGAGCTGGGCAGGAGAGTAAGGGAAGCAGGACTCAACATAACGGTGTTCACGGGATATACACTGGAGCAGCTGGAGGAAATGGCGCAGAGCAGTCCTGCAGTAGGAGAGCTTCTGGAGCTTACCGACATCCTCATAGACGGACTTTATGTTCAGGATCTGAGGGATCTTACACTCCAATTCAGGGGAAGCAGCAATCAGCGAGTGATCGACATGAACGAAACAAGAAACAGCGGTGAAATTGCCATATGGCATGATTGATTCACATGCTGAAAAGGCATGACAACAAAATCAACAGGCATGTAAAAAAGTTCTTGTGTTTATTTTTTTTGTATGGTATAATGTCATTTGTTCGAATTCGTGAGGATTTGACGATATTTTAACCGAGAAAAATTGCGATAGCTTTTAGATACTATACGTATAAGGAGGTGCGGCAGATGTCAAGAAAGTGTGAAATTTGCGGAAAAGGTCAGACTTCAGGAAACAATGTTTCCCATTCCAACAGACACACGAGAAGAAAGTGGAATGCTAATATTCAGACTGTAAGAATCGACGACAACGGAACAGTCAGAAAAGCCAAAGTATGCACTAGATGCTTAAGATCAGGCAAAGTAAACCGTGCCATCTAATTTAAATCAAAAAATAAAATTGACGCTCACCATCGGTGAGCTCTTTTTTTTGTGTAAAGGGCACAATAACGATAGACTTATTTTTTTATGAGTATTATTCCGAAGACGACCATGGTGATGCTTAAAAGCAAAACCCAGTATTTCATGGGAAGGAACAGCGCAAGGACGGTGATTATGCCGAGAAAAAGCATTGCCGCACCTATTTTTTTATTGCCGCATTTTTTTTTGGGCTTATGCTTGTGCGGCGGGCAGCATCTCTGTCCGTATTTGTTCATATGTATTCACCTCATGATCATACTATGAAAAATCATTGGGATTGTGTGTCAGGAGTATAGTGTGATAAAATAAAACAACATATATAAACGGTCAGGAGGCGCATTATGGCTGATATCGAAACAAAATACGGTAAAATTCATTTTTCACACAGCAACGTGATAACCAGGATCGTGAACAAGGCGGTTGAGAGCTGTGAAGGAAGAGTAATCCTGCAGAATTACAAGGGAGGACTAAATGCCGGCAGCATAGATATCGTTGAATGTGAAGAGGGATATCAGCTGAAAGTATACGTGGTGATACGGTTCGGCGCCGGTATCAAAAAATGCACTTCGGAGATAATAAACAGTATATACGAGAATACTGAAAAAATACTTGGCGAAAAGCCGCAGCACGTAACGGTGGTGGTTACGGGAATACTTTCCAGAAACATCGCCAGAAGACATATCGAGGTGAGACTCTGATGGAGCTTAAGGATAAGGTTACCGAGCTCAAGGGCGTGGGGCCGAAGAAGGCTGAGGCTCTTGAAAAGCTTGGCATAAAAACCCTGGAGGATATGATCTGCTTTTTCCCGCGTGATTATGAGGATAGAAGAAATGTGGTGAAGATCGCACAGCTCAAGGCGGATGTGGCTGCAGTCATCAGGGGGAAGGTTGACCTGATCGTCAGCGACAGATATAAATACGGAAGAAAACAGCTTCTGAGACTTCTGATTTCCGACGATACGGGAGCTTTGGAAATCGTTTTTTTTAATGCAAAATATCTCATGTCGTCATTCAAAAAAGGCGAGGAATACATATTTTACGGAAAGCCGCAGATGAACTTCGGCAAGCTTCAGCTGGTTCATCCGGAGTTCAGCAGGGCAGGCGAGGAGTTAAAGGGCATAATGCCGGTATATCCGCTGACCAAGGGGATCTCTCAGAGGGAAATGCGAGACTGGCAGAGGAGTCTTAAAACGCTGCACGATAAAGCTGAGGATTTTCTGGCGGAAAGGACCATAGCAGAAAACAGGCTTTGCAGTCTTTCCTACGCCCTTGAAAACATACATTTTCCGCAGGAAAAGCAGAAGCTCCTTGAGGCCCGATTCCGCCTGATATTTGACGAGCTGCTGGTTCTGCAGACCGGACTGCTGGCTGCAAGGCAAAATATACAGGACGGAAAAAACGGAATAGCATTTTCAACAGACGTCGACATAAAAGACTATACAGAGTCTCTGCCGTACAGACTGACGGGGGCGCAGTCCGGATGCATAAAACAGATAAACGACGATTTGGAAAGCACCAAGGTGATGAATCGCCTGGTTCAGGGCGACGTGGGTTCCGGAAAGACGGCGGTGGCAGAGGCTGCCATGTACAAGGCTGCCGTGAGCGGATATCAGGCTGCTCTCATGGCTCCCACCGAGATACTGGCAAGACAGCATTTCGAGGGAATAAGCAGGAGCTTTGCAGCTCATGGCATAGAGGTGGGATTCCTGTCGGGAAGCATGAAGGCGGCGGAGAAGCGAGAAACGCTGGCTCGCCTCAAAAACGGTGAAATAGATATAATAGTAGGAACGCACGCCATAATACAGCCGGAGGTGGAGTTCAAAGCATTGGGACTGGTCATAACAGACGAGCAGCACAGATTCGGCGTTGGGCAGCGCATGAGGCTCAAGGAAAAGGGAAGGAATGTCAATATACTTGTAATGACGGCAACGCCTATACCGAGGACTCTGGCGGTGGTTCTGTACGGAGATCTGGATGTCTCCGTGATAGATGAGCTTCCTCCGGGAAGGCAGCAGATAAGGACCAGGGCGCTGGATGAGCGAAACAGAGATAACTGCTACGACTTTGTGGAGAAGCAGCTTCTGGCAGGCAGACAGGCATACGTTGTAACTCCGCTCATCGAAAATTCAGAGGTCATGGACGCCAGATCTGCAGAGTATGTGGCGGAAGAGCTGAGAGAAAGGTTTCGCTCCCATAACGTCGCATTGCTTCACGGCGCCATGAAGCAGACGGAAAAAGATGAAATCATGGCGGAGTTTTATGAGGGAAGGATCGATGTACTGGTTGCCACGGTGGTCATAGAGGTGGGCATCAATGTTCCCAATGCATCGGTAATCGTCGTGGAAAACGCAGAGCGCTTCGGGTTGGCACAGCTTCACCAGCTGAGAGGCCGTGTGGGAAGAGGAAAGCATAAATCCTACTGCTTCCTCGTGTTCAACAACGTATCCGAGGTGGCGAGAAAACGGGGAGAAATCATGGAAAGCTCCTCGGATGGATTCTATATTGCCGAAGAGGATCTGAAGCTGAGAGGTCCGGGGGAGATATTCGGAACAAGACAGCACGGTCTTCCTGATCTTAGAATATCCGATCTGGTGAGACATCTGGACGTTCTGGAACGTGCCAAGACTGAGGCCTTGCGAATCCTGCAGGAGGATCCCGGCCTTGAAAGCGATGAAAACAAGGGCTTGAAGAAAAGAGTCGAAAAGCTTTTCGGCGCCGATATTGCGCTGGATCTGTGATATGGGAAATGACGGAAAAGCAAGTAATAATTGCTTGTAATAGTTTCTCACCTTCAGGTTAAATTATAAGTACAGGAGGTGATAAAACATGTCATTACAGGATAAGATGAATGTCAGCGCAAAGCCGGCATTAAAGAACTTGAAGACAGAAGTTGCCAATGAGCTTGGTCTTGCCAACTACGAGCAGATGGACAAGGGAAATCTGACAGCCAGAGAAAATGGTTATGTTGGCGGTTATATGACTAAGAAGCTGGTCGAGATGGCTGAAAAACAGATGTCAGGAAGATAACCATGCCAAGCTTTAGTTGAGCGATAAACTAATGGGAAAGGGAGATATTTGCCTTCGATGTAAATATCTCTTTTTCAATTGTTTCAGGTAATCCGGGCGACATAGCGGAAGGGATAAATGTGAAGGTATCCAATATTGTCAAGTTTATGTCCTCAAGGGGTAGATATATTATTTCGTTAGTGCTAGAATGGGTAAAGATTATTATCGGGAGGACAGCAGCATGCGAATAATAGCAGGTGAGTTTAAGGGGAGACGTCTGGAATCTCCGGCTGATTACAGCATAAGACCTACCACGGACAAGGTCAAGGAGGCTCTTTTCAGCATTCTTACAGAGAAATTGTGGGGAAGCAGAGTTCTGGATCTCTTTTCGGGGACGGGAAATCTCGGCATAGAAGCGCTCAGCAGAGGAGCAGCTGAGTGCGTTTTCTGCGACAGCTCAAGAGACAGCCTTAAGCTTATTAAATCGAACATCGCTCACTGCAGGGCGGAAAAGGGCGCTAAGGTGATGGCAGGAGACTTCAGAAAGACGCTGATGAACCTGGAGGGGAAGTTTGACATCATATTTCTGGATCCTCCTTATCAGAAGGGATTTCTTGAGCCGACCTTCAGCCTCATAAGGGAGCGGGAGCTGCTGGCGGAGGGAGGAATCATAGTCGCTGAACATAGAAAGGAAGAGGATCTGCCGGACGATTTCTGCGGTTTTGAAAAGATAAAAGAGAGAAAATACGGCATTATCAAGCTATCAATATATAGTTGAATAAGGTATACGGTCATGGTATAATAAGCTAGTATTAGTGGGAGGACTTATCTATGCACACCAAAGCAATCTATACAGGCTCATTCGATCCGCTGACCAACGGACATCTGAACATAATCGAAAGATCGTCCAGATTATACGACGAGCTTACCATAGGGATAATAGTTAATCCTTCCAAGAAGTCCATGTTTTCCCTTGAGGAGAGAAAAAGCATGGTAAAAGAGACAGTTGGACATCTGGACAATGTAAAGGTTGACTGCTTTTCCGGCCTGTTGGCGGATTATGTGAATGAAAATAAATTCAACGTAGTTGTCAGGGGCCTGAGGGCTGCGATGGATTTCGAGTACGAGATCCAGATGGCGCATATGAACGCCAGACTTTTTGACAGACATGTGGAGACAGTATTTCTCATGACCGACCCCAACTATTCCTTTATCAGCTCAAGCATGATGAAGGAGGTACATACGCTGGGAGGCTCCATAGAGGGACTGGTTCCTGAAGTGATACTTAAAAGAATGAACGATAAACTGAATAAGGGCGAATAACAGGAGGATATTATGAGAGTTTTGGAACTTTTGGAAGAAATCGAAGAAATCGTTGATACAGCTGCAGGGTTTCCTCTTACGGGAAAGATCATGGTCGATTCTCAGGAGCTTCTTGAGATAGTAAGAGAAATAAGAGCGGAGCTGCCGGATGAGATTCAGCAGGCGCAGTGGATCAAGAACGAGAGAGAAAGAATCATCGCAGAAGCCAAGACGCAATATGAAGCAGTTATCGACGATGCCCAGAAGCAGGCTGATACGCTGGTGGAGAACAATGACATAACGGTAAGAGCGAAGATGAGAGCGGACGAGCTGATGAGAGTTACGGAAAACACTGCACAGCAGCTTAAGATAGGTACATACGAGTATCTGGACAGCATACTCTACAGCTTCCAGGGCAAGATGGAGCATCTCAGCTCCATTTACTTCGGAGAAATGTTCACCAGTATAGAGAAAGCCTTTGATGATATCAATTCAGCTCTTTCGGCCAACAGAGACGAGCTCAAGGATATGGCTTACAGGGCTCAGATGAACGCCGATGAAATGCCTGAACCATCGCCTATAGAGAAAACAGAGAAATAGAAAAGACGTTAATTAAAGCATATAACATATATCCATGGTTTGTGAATAAGATAAACCATGGATATTTTTAGATTTGGGAGAAAAAGACTGGTGGCTGCAGCGCTGGTGACTTTTATATGTTGCGGGCTGATGGTGGTATTTCCCACCACAGCTCTTTATTCCGCAAGAAAAGGCATATCTCTGTGGATGACAGATGTTCTTCCTGCGCTGCTGCCATTTTTCATATGCGCCAATTTTCTGCAGAGCATAGGTGTAATAAGGCTTTTGAAATCGGGCATATTTCCATTCATAATGAGCGTGCTGTCAGGATATCCCATGGGAGCTAAAATAATAGGCGATCTTAAGCGTCAGGATGAGATAAGCCTCAATGAAGCCTGCCGTCTGATGAGCTTCTGCAGTACATCTGGACCTGCCTTCATGGTTGGAGCTGTAGGCGCGGGAATGTTGGGCTCGGGGAGTATGGGTGCGATAATAGCGGCAGCTCACTATGCAGGAGCCCTGGCAAACGGAGTGCTGTTCACCGCCATATTCGGAAGAGGCGGCAGCGGCAGTATAACGACGGGAAGGCTTCAGCAGAGGAGTCTTCAGGAATCCTTTACGGAATCCATAATAATGTCTTTGAAATCTCTGGGAATAATACTGGCATATATTGTACTGTTCATGTTTGTCACAGACCTCCTTCATCTCAGCGGAATTCTGTCGCTGGCACCGGGGCAGGAGCTGAGAGCTCTGATAAAAGGTATACTCGAGATGACTGTGGGCTGCGGAGCCGTGGCCGAATGCAGCGGAGCTGCAGATACAGTGAAATGTACGCTGTGCGCATTCATAATATCATGGGGAGGCCTTTCCGTAATGGGCCAGACCATGAGCATGCTTTCCGGTACGGGGATATCCATGCGCTACATATTTATAAGCAAGCTCAGCCACGGCCTTTTTTCTGCAGCGGTTGCTTTCGTGCTGGCAATATTTGTGTTATGATATGAGCTATGAAGATATTAGGAATAACAGCTGAATACAATCCGTTTCACAACGGGCATAAATATCATATAGAGGAATCGCGAAAAGTGACAGGTGCAGACTGCGTGGTGGCTGTCATCAGCGGCAGCTTTACGCAGAGAGGAGAGGCGGCCATTCTGGATAAATGGGAAAGGAGCAGACTGGCTGTAGACAACGGAATCGATCTGGTGGTGGAGCTGCCCTTTGTATATGCATGTGCTGAAGCACAGCGCTTTGCAGCAGGAGCGGTGGATATCCTCAAGGGACTGGGAGCAGAGGTGATCTCCTTCGGAAGCGAGAGCGGAGATATCTCTGCGCTGAGAAAGACAGCCGGGCTTCTTGAGGAAAAGGCAGGAGAGATAGGAGAGTTGCGGACGAGCCTCATGAAGCGGGGAGATTCATATGCAAAGGCGGGACAGCTGGCAGCAGAGGAAATCATCGGAAGAGAGGCTGCTGCTCTTATGCTGAGTCCCAACAATATCCTGGCTCTTGAATACATGAGGCGCATAAACAAGTGGCAGAAGGAAGGCGTGAATATAACGCCGATAACTGTCAGAAGATACGGCTCAGGGTACCTGGAGGAAAACGAAGGGACAGGCTATGCCGGTGCATCGGTGATACGCAGCATGAAGGAAAGAGTACATTTTGAAAAATATGTTCCGAAAAATGTAGCCGAAGCTTTGGCTGCTCCAAAACACTCCGATGAGCAGAAAAGCGCAGCTGAAGAAGCGGCCGTCGCCGAAAAACGATTCTTCGAGCTGGTCAGAAGTGAAATAGTGAAAAGCAGCGCCCGGGAGCTTCGCCGAATATACAGGATGGGAGAAGGCCTTGAAAACAAGCTGAAGAAGGAAATAGTCAGAGCTTGCGATTTGAGAGAGCTGTTATCAGCAGTCGTATCGAGAAGATACACGGAATCGTCGGTGAGAAGACTGTTGGTGTATGTGCTGATGGGCATGAGGAGGTATGAGCTTCCGGCAGCAGTCTATGCCAGAGTGCTGGCTGCAGGCAGGATTGGGCGTATGCTGCTGGGTGAGCTTAAAAAGCAGGAAGGGCATATCCCTTTGATAACCAATATCAATAAGGAAGAAACGGAAAACTTCGATGTGCAGGAATGCTTGCAATACGATATTCTGGCATCTGATATGTACAATCTGCTCTACGACAGGGATATGTACGTCTTTTCGGATAAGGTAAAGAAGCCTTATATGGCAGAGCTTTAAGCTGTAATATATCAGTGCTTTAATTGGACAAACAAAAAAACATGAAGGTGCACCGCTAAAATTTTAGAATTTTCAAACCAAAAAGGCAAAATGCGAGCATAAAGCGTATCTTTCAGGATACATGCAACAGAAAAGATACATAACTGGAATAGTGCAAATTCAAGGATACAGAAAAAAGTGTAGCTTTAAAGATACAAATGGCTGTGGGCTGTAATGCTATCCCATTTTCAAAACGTTAAAATTTCAACATTTTCAGAAAATTAAATGATGGCACATGATTTGCAATAAGTTATAGCGTTATATTTTTATTACTTTTTCATTTTGAAAGGAGTGTGTTATGGAAGGAACATACGGAGCATTAAGTCTAATCCCTGTTATCGTTGTTATCGTCACAGCGATAATCACGAAAAGAGCGGTTGAGCCGCTTATTCTGGGAACTCTAGTGGGATATGTCATTATCGCCAAGGAAAATTTCGTTTTGGCGTATCTGGACTCATTGTATGTGGAGCTAGGAGAATCGGCATATTACGTTGTAATATTC
>CAUDEQ010000053.1 GCA_958448635.1 uncultured Bacillota bacterium
GCTGTGATAATCGAAGCAGTAAATATGCGAGGGCGTAGGACCTGAGCAGGAAAGAGGTGAAAAGCATGAAGGAAGGAATCCATCCTGATTACAAGGAATGTAAAGTAACTTGCGCATGCGGAAACACATTTATGACAAAGTCCGTACAGGAAGAAATCCGTACAGACATTTGCTCAGCGTGCCATCCGTTCTTTACAGGACAGCAGAAATTCGCTCATAGAGGCGGACGTGTTGAAAAGTTCAAGAACAAATACAATCTCGACTAATAATATTGAAATTTCAACCTATAACCACTTTTCACAAGAGAAGTGGTTATTTTAGTGTAATGCAGTATACGCAGTGAAAGCACCCGTGAAAAACCGCCGTTTGGTCTTTTATTTCAACCCTTGGTATGTTATAATCTAAAGTTAGAAAACGGCAGGGTAAGCGATGCGCTGCCGTGATACGATGAATAAATAAAACAGGAGTTCAAAATGTTTGATAAGCTTGATTTTATAACGGAAAAATACGATGAGCTGGCTCAGAAGGTATCGGACCCCGAAATCATAAACAATCAGCCTGTATGGCAGAAGCTGATAAAGGAAATGGGAGAGATGGAGCCCATCGTAAAAGCATATAAGGAATATAAGAAAGCGAAGACCGAACTGGCTGATGCCAGGGAGCTCCTCGAAGAGGGCGATGAGGAAATGCGTGAGCTGGCCAAGATGGAGATCAGCGAGCTGGAGGAGACCATCGAGGAGCAGGAGGCGGAGCTGAAGCTTCTGCTGCTTCCTAAGGACCCTAACGATGAGAAGAACGTTATTCTGGAGGTAAGGGCAGGTACAGGCGGAGAGGAAGCGGCTCTGTTTGGAGCGGACCTGCTGAGAATGTACACGAGATATGCCGAAAGAAACAGATGGAAGACGGAGCTTATAGATATCAACGATACGGGAATGGGCGGCATCAAGGAAGCCATCATGCTGATAAAGGGAAAGGGGGCTTATTCCAGACTGAAATATGAAAGCGGCGCTCACAGGGTACAGAGAGTTCCTGAAACAGAAAGCTCCGGAAGAGTCCACACATCGGCAGCCACCGTTGCCGTTCTTCCTGAGGTGGACGACGTCGAGGTGGAGTTGAATCCCAACGATGTGAGAGTAGACGTATACAGAGCGTCGGGAAACGGCGGACAATGCGTAAACACCACAGACTCGGCAGTCAGGCTTACCCATGAGCCTACAGGGCTGGTGGTAACATGCCAGGACGAAAAATCTCAGATAAAGAACAAGGAAAAGGCCTTCAAGGTACTCAAGGCAAGGCTTTACGATCTGGAAATGCGCAAGCAGCAGGAGGAGATCGCAGGCCAGAGAAAGAGCATGGTAGGCTCCGGAGATAGAAGCGAGAGAATCAGAACGTACAATTTCCCTCAGGGCAGAGTGTCCGATCACAGAACGGGCATGACCATCTACAAGCTGGACACCTTCCTGGACGGAGATATAGATGAAATAGTGGACGGCCTTATCACCAGCGATCAGGCTGAGAAGATGAAGAATTTTTAACCATGAAGACTAAGCTGTTGTCAACAAATAAATCAGACATAGCAAAGGCTGCAGCCATAATCCGTGAAGGCGGTCTTGTGGCCTTTCCTACGGAGACGGTATACGGCCTCGGCGCCGACGCCCTTTCGGAAAAGGCAGTGGCCGATATTTACGCCGCCAAGGGGCGTCCCAGCGACAACCCGATGATAGTGCATATTTCCAGAGCCAGCGATATGGGGAGGCTGACGCCGGTGCTAAGTGCGGATATCGTCAAGCTCATAGAAAATTTCTGGCCGGGTCCCCTCACGATCGTGGTGAAGAAAAAGCCTGAGGTTCCGGACAGGACCACAGGAGGGCTGGATACTGTGGCGGTAAGAATGCCGGACAGCAAGGTAGCCCTTGAGCTGATTAGCATGGCAGATACGCCAATAGCAGCTCCCAGCGCCAACATATCGGGCAGACCGAGCCCTACGAGAGCCAGAGACGTCATAGCCGATATGGACGGCAGGATAGACGCCGTGATAGAGGGTGAAGACTGCAGAGTGGGAATAGAATCCACTGTTGTGGATATGACAGGGGATGTTCCTACGATCCTGAGACCCGGGATAATAACGGCGGAGAACATAGAGGCGGTCCTTGAGCGTGAGGTTAAATACGACGAGTCCCTGCTGAAGGACGGTAAAATGTTTGCGTTGGATCCTGAGGACGGAGAAGGCGAGATTGACGGCTTCAGGCCCAAGTCGCCGGGAATGAAATACAGGCATTATGCGCCTAAGGCTCAGATGACCATAATCGAAGGTCAGCGTGACAAGGTGAAGTCCGAGATAGAAAGAGTCAAAGCTCTCAATGAAAGACTGGGTCTCAAGGTGGGAGTCATACTCTTCGAGGAAAAAGCATTCATAGAGGCGGCTCATGACTTTTTCGCAAGGCTGAGAGATCTGGACGAAGAGGATGTGGATCTCATTCTGGCAGGAGCCCTCAGCGATACCGACGGCGTGGGCTTTGCAGTGATGAACAGAATGCTGAAGTCGGCAGGCTATAACATAGTTAAGGTGTAGCCGCAGCACATGATAAATGATAGAAAGCCATAGCTTATGATAATACATGCACAGCCGGAAGGCTCGTGCGGAAACGGAGAAAACCATGAAAATTGCCATCGCCAGCGATCACGGCGGATTTGCGCTTAAAGAGAAGGTCAAGGAATATCTGAAGGGAAGAGATATCCAGGTTCTCGATCTGGGTACAGACTCTGAGGAATCCGTGGACTACCCTCAGTACGGAAAGGCCTGCGGAGAGGCTGTTGCCTGCGGAGAGGCGGATAGAGGCATTGTCGTATGCGGTACGGGGATAGGAATCTCCATCGCAGCCAACAAGGTGAAGGGCATAAGATGCGCCCTTTGCACAGACGTTCACATGGCGGAAATGACGAGAAAGCACAACGATGCCAATATGCTGGCTATGGGCGGCAGGACCACCGATACGGAGACTGCGCTGGCAATAACTGCTGCATGGCTCGATACCGAGTTCGAAGGCGGCAGACATCAGCGAAGAGTAGATATGTTAAACGAAGCGTAAGCTTGAAGATATTTTAATATGTGAAAGGTAGGTATAACGATGAGCAACGTATATGTATTCGATCATCCACTGATTCAGCACAAGACTGCAATGATCAGAAAAGAAGACACAAGTGTAAAGGACTTCAGAGAACTGGTTAAGGAAATCTCAATGCTAATGGGATATGAGGCCACGAGAAAGCTGCCTCTGAAGGAGGTTGAAATCACAACTCCTATGCAGAAGGCAAAGGTAAACATGCTTGCAGGTGAAGATGTTGCTATCGTACCTATTTTGAGAGCAGGACTGGGAATGGTGGACGGTATGCTGGCGCTGGTTCCAAATGCAAAGGTTGGCCATATCGGACTTTACAGAGACCCTGAGACTCATGAGCCTGTTGAATATTACTGCAAGCTCCCTGCAGACATCGAGCGCAGAGAGATCTTCGTAGTGGATCCTATGCTTGCCACAGGCGGAAGCGCTGCGGCGGCAATCGACTTCATAAAGGCAAGAGGCGGTAAGAAGATCATATTCATGTGTCTTATCGCAGCGCCTGAAGGCATAGAGGTATTACAGAAAGCTCACCCTGACGTTGATATATTCATTGCGGCAAAGGATGACGGCCTGAATGAAAACAAGTACATCCTTCCGGGACTGGGTGATGCAGGAGACAGACTTTACGGTACAAAATAATGAAAAAGCGTACAGATCCGGCGCTTTTCCTCAACCGACCGAGAGATGTGAGCCATCGGCAGACTGCAGGAGGACATTAACGGCATAGTGAAAAGAATTACAACGGAAAGGCGATGAAAACAATGAGTTTTGATTTTATACCAGACAGCGTCAGCAAGCATGATAATGTATATGACGTTTTAAAAGAAAGAGGCTTTATAGAGCAGTCAACGGACGAGGAAAAGATCCGTGAGCTTTTACAGAATGAAAAGGTGAAGTTCTATATCGGTTTTGACCCTACAGCCGATTGTCTTCATGTGGGACACTTCATGCAGGTTATCATAATGATGTACATGCAGAAGTTCGGGCATACGCCTGTAGTTCTCCTGGGAGGCGGAACAGGAATGGTAGGAGACCCGTCGGGAAGAGCCGATATGCGTCAGATGATGTCTGTGGAGACCATCGAGCATAACTGCAATCAGTTCAAAAAGCTGTTCGACCGTTTCCTGGAGTTCGACGACGAGTGGCAGTACGAGGGCAACAACGGCGTCTTTGAGCCGGGCCATGAGAATAAAACTCCTGAGCCGGGCAAGGCGGTTGCTGTTAACAATGCCAGATGGATACGCCCTCTGACATATATCGACTTCATGAGAGAGATAGGCTCATGCTTCAATGTAAACACCATGCTGAGAGCGGAGTGCTTCAAGCAGAGAATGGATCGTGAAGGCGGACTTACTATCTTCGAGCTGGGATACATGCTGCTGCAGAGCTACGATTTCATGGTTATGGCTCGTGACTTCGATGTAAAGATTCAGTTCGGCGGCAATGACCAGTGGTCCAACATCATCGGAGGCGTGGATCTGACGAGAAAGAAGACAGGCAAGGAGGTCTACGGCATGACCTTCTCGCTGCTGACAAATTCCGAAGGCATGAAGATGGGTAAGACTCAGAAGGGTGCGCTGTGGCTCGATGCAGATAAGACCTCACCGTACGAGTTCTACCAGTACTGGAGAAATGTGGGCGACGCCGATGTGGAAAAATGCCTGAGAATGCTGACCTTCCTGCCGATGGATGAGGTTATGAGACTTTCGGCTCTGGAGGATAAGGAAATCAACAAGGCGAAGGAGATTCTTGCCTTTGAGGTAACCAAACTGGTGCATGGCGAAGAAGAAGCGACAAAGGCACAGGACGCTGCCAGAGCGGCCTTCGGAGGTGCGGGAGATCTCAGCAATCTGCCTACTATCCAGGTTGAAGCATCAAAGCTGGCCGGAGAAGGTATGGGCGTTGTGAACTTCATCAAGGAGCTGGGCCTTGTTCCGAGCAACAGGGAAGGCTTCATGACGATAGAGCAGGGCGGTCTCAAGATAGACGGAGAAAAGATCGCTGACAAGAAGTTTCAGGTGACAGCCGATCTCTTCAAGGATGGAAAGATTCTTGTGGAAAAAGGCAAGAAGAAAAAGGTACTTGTGGAGCTTGTATAATCCGGCGGAACAGCTGCGCTATTGAAAAATAAAAAAACAAAATTCCTTGAGCTCATATCAGCTCAAGGAATTTTTTTATTTCATCCTCGGTGGTTCCCCATGAGGTTACGAGACGTATGCATGAATGAGTTTCCGATGGAAATTGCCAGCCCTCGAACATCACCTTCTCTGAAAGCTCTTTGACGAGCTTCTTGGGAAACAGCGGGAAAATCATATTCGTCTGAGGCGGGATAGCGAATTCATAGCCCCTGGCGGCGATGCCTTCTGCCAGCATTGCGGCAAGACGGTTGGCATGAGCGCCCAGCCTGAGGTAGAGATCGTCCTTCAGCAGCGCCTGGAACTGGACTCCCAGAAGCCTGCCCTTTGCAAGCATGGCGCCTCGCTGCTTTACGAGAAAGCGAATATCCTCCTGAAGCTCCTCCTTGACGATGACGAGAGCCTCGCCGAACATGGCACCGCACTTTGTACCTCCGATGTAAAAGGCGTCGCACAGCTGAGGCAGGTCCGTGAACTTCAGATCGCTTTCGGGAGCCGTCAGCGCCATGGCGAGACGGGCTCCGTCGATATAAGTCATGAGACCATGCTCAAGACATTTTTCACGGAGAGCCTGAAGCTCGCTTTTTGTATATATGAGGCCTGTTTCGGTTGAATTGGAAATGTAGATTATGGCAGGCTTGACGAAGTGTTCATCCTCATGCTCGATAATCACGGCGTCGATGTCCTCGGGGCGGAGCTTACCGTCGACCGTGGGAACGTGATTGATCTTGTGGCCGGTGGCTTCGATGGCTCCTGTTTCGTGAACGCATATATGTCCCGTGGAAGGGGCGATTACGCTGTGGTGGGGCCTGAGGAAAGCGGCCAGCGCCGTCTGAGTCGTCTGAGTTCCTGCTGTAAGGAACTGAACGTAGGCTGTCGGACAGCCGATGAGGCGGCGTATCATGTCGGCGGCCTCGTCGCAGAAGGGGTCTATGCTGTAGCCGTCAGCCAGCACCATGTTGGTTTCCGTCAGAGCCTCAAGCACCTTGGGGTGGCAGCCGAGGCTGTAGTCGTTTTTAAGAAAGATCATAGCAGATTATCCTCCCATTCCTTTTCCTTGAAGCCGGTGGCGACGAAGTCATCGGATACGATGATGGGACGCTTCACCAGCATTCCGTCTGAAGCCAGCAGGCTGTATTGCTGATCCTCCGACATTTCAGGGAGCTTGTCCTTGAGCTTCATCTCCTTGTAGAGAAGTCCGCTGGTGTTGAAGAAACGCTTGAGGGGAAGACCGCTTCTGGCGTGCCAGTCTCGCAGTTCATCCTCCGTGGGATTGTCTTCCTTGATATAGCGGATATCGTAATTTATTGCGTGTTCATCCAGCCACTTCTGAGCCTTCCGGCATGTGGTGCATTTTGGATAACAAATAAAAAGCATAGGCGCCTCCTTTGAAAATCAATATTTGCTGACTGCAGAGCATTTCAGCTGCTATTGAGGATATTTTAACATAGAGCAGCTGAATTGGCTATAAAAACAGCCTTTTGTGAGGCGGAGGGTCATTCATATATCTATAAAGGGCATTTGAATATGGAATGAAATCTGCGAAAATGAGGTGTTGTGCTGCCCGATAAAAATGTGATATCATGCATTATACATATACTTTTATAGCTGACAATAGGAGAGGCAGACGGCTGAAGATGAAGAGAAAAGACATGAGGCATGAAAACGGAATTAAAACAGCAGAGCAGCAGATGGAGATGCACGAGGGCGGAAAAACAGGTTCACGGTCGGTCGTTTATCTTACGGCGATAATAGGCTCTGTTTTTTTCGGTATGACATTTCTGGGATCGAAGGTGGCGCTGGAAAGACTGGACACTATAGAAGTTCTGGCATGCAGATGGACGCTGGCCTTTGCCTTGTTTGTTGCAGCGGCGGTGGTGGGCGCCATCAAGGTGGACTACAGGAAAAAGCCTGTATGGATGGCGGCGGTCATGGCGCTGATCCAGCCCTGCATCAACGCTATATGCGAGACGGCCGGAGTGGATATGACTACGACGTCCGAATCGGCGATAATGTACGCCATGATACCTGTGGCGGTGGTGCTGATATCCCGCATATTTCTGAAGCAGAGGGTGAAGCCCATGGTGGGTCTGGGCATAGTCGTTTCCTTTGCAGGGGTGTTCATCGCCATAGCCTTCGGAGGAGATGCTCCCATATGGGAAATGCTTTCCGGCGGTATGGAAATGGGTGCAGATGCAGGTTTTGGCGGAAAGGCGGCAGGCTATATGGTGCTGCTGGGAATGGTGGTCACAGGAGCGGTGTTCATAATAGTGTCCGGTAGGCTTTCCGAGACCTTTACTGCCATGGAGAGGACATTCATCATGGCTGCGATGGCCACGATCTGCTTTAATGGTATCAACATAGTCAGGGGTAACGGTTTTGAGTGTTATGCGATATGCTTTCAGGATATAAGGACAGGTCTGGCGATATTGTTTCTTGGTGCCGTAGGCTCGTTTATGTGTTACATATTGTTCAACTTTATCATATCGAAGCTACCTGCTCCTCAGGTGTCTTCCATACAGATAAATATTGTTTCGCTTACGGGAGTGGTGACGGGTATCCTGTTTCAGGGAGACCCATTCGGTTGGTATACCGTCGTTGGAATGATATTGATAATTGTGGGAGTCATCGCATGCAATATGGTGAAAGCCGACTGAATGTGATACGTTGGGCATGGCGGCTCTGAGAGGCTTCGGTTTTCTGCAAAAAGACCGCAGCCTTTTGAATAAAACCTTTGACTTTTATCTCCCCGGAGTGTAAAATGATTTCGTGTCACCGACGTGACACGATTTTTTAGTGCGAGCAGGATGGGAATCCGTCCGGAGCAAGCACAGCTAACATGTTTTAGTTTTGCCGAAGCACTTTCAATAAGGGCGAAGCTGCTCTGATATGAAAGCCAGTAGGCAGGGCCGAAAAAGATCGCAGTGCGAGCGATCCCAGTAGGCAGAAAGGAAAAGAAAGATGAAATCATTTATCGCAAAGCCTGCAGAGGTTGAACGTAAGTGGTACGTTGTCGACGCTGAAGGCAAGAATCTGGGAAGAATGGCATCACAGATCGCCGCAGTTCTCAGAGGCAAGAACAAGCCAACCTACACACCACACGTTGACTGCGGTGACTACGTTATCGTTATCAATGCCGAGAAGGTGGAGGTAACAGGCAAGAAGAGAAAAGAAAAGATCTACAAGAGACACACAGGATATCCCGGTGGTCTGAGAGAGATGACTTTCGAGCAGATGCTGGAAAAGCACCCTACAGAAGTTGTTCGCCATGCAGTTAAGGGCATGATGCCAAACGGCAAGCTGGGCAGACAGATGTACAAGAAGTTAAAGGTTTATGCAGGTCCTGAGCATGATCATGCAGCTCAGAAACCGGAAGTGCTGGATATTTAAGGAAGGGAGGATTTAAACAATGGCAAAGACACAGTATTACGGAACCGGAAGAAGAAAGTCTTCCGTAGCCAGAGTTAGATTGGTCCCTGGCACAGGAAATATCACAGTAAACAAGAAGCCTCTCGATGATTACCTGGCAATGGAAATCGTAAAGAGAGAGGTTAAGAGACCTTTTGAAATCGCAGGATGTGAAGGCAAGTTTGACGTTATCGCCACTGTACACGGCGGTGGATACACAGGTCAGGCCGGCGCACTCAGACACGGTATTTCAAGAGCTCTGTGCGAAGCAGACAGAGAGGCATACAGACCGGCTCTGAAAGCAGCAGGCTTCCTGACAAGAGACTCAAGAATGAAGGAAAGAAAGAAATACGGTCTCAAAAAAGCGAGAAGAGCAAGCCAGTTCTCGAAGAGATAGCAGCACTTGTCCATGCGATTGCTCCGCAGGAGCAGAGCATCGTAATGTGCGCCGTCATATGTCGCAGGGCTTCAGCCCGTGGCGGCCAACGACGAAGGCGAGACTCACAAAGACTCAAAACCCTTGCAATTGCAGGGGTTTTTCTTTTGTGAGAATTAAAGAAAAACGCTGGAAATGGATTTACTTGCAACGTACTTGCAACATACTTGCAACAAATTGATAAAATGTATGAGATGCATCACACAGGATAGCATCTCTTTTTTTGTCCAATAATGGCATTAGTCGATGAAACATTCCAGCTTGTTAACCGCATCAAGCAGAACATTAATATCAAGATGTGTATAGACTGTTTCGGTTACATTTCCTTGAGAGTGACCTGCAAGTTTTGACCTTATAGTAGGTGAAACGTCCAGATCTGCAAGGAGAGAAGTAAAGGTATGTCTTGTCGCATGGATAGTATATGGCCAGTCCAGATTATCCATAAGCTTCATGAAGTTTGTTCTGTAATAATCATAATTAACCGGCTTATCACCCTGACTCCTGCCCATCTTTAGAAGATATATGTCCTTTCCATCTCCGTACCACTTCTCGAAAAATGGATAGATTGCATCTGCAATCGGCACTTTTCGCGTGGCATTAAGAGTTTTTCCCTTAGGGATGACAAAGTAGTGCTCTTCAAGATGAACATTCTCGTTCTTTAGTTCCAGGAACTCATTTATTCTGAGTCCGGTCCACATTAGCGCCAGGATAGTCTGACAGAAATCATCATCTTTCATCTGCCAAAGCTGCTTAACCTCATCGTGAGTAAGATGCTTCTCATCCTCGAGCTTAACCTCATGCTTGAGCTTGTGAGCGTCCAGGTTAACATATTGAGCATAATCCTTAGAAACAAGGTCATACTTCATTGCATATGTGTACATAAGCTGCCATAGGATTTGTAATTTTCTTAGTGTCGGAAAATTCTTTCCGCAGTTATCAACTAAATCCTGCAGATCCTGCAATCTGAGCTCAGAAAAAATTCTGTTATGAAGAGAAGTGCAGTTATTGTAGGCGTATACATAAGACTTGAGGGTTGACTCTGCTACAATACCTTCCTTTTCTGCATACACCTTTTCATATATTTCCGCAAAGGTTGTCTTCGTTGCAGAAACATCATATGGGTTAGCATTGAATTCCGCCAGCTTCTGCTGAGCTTCCTTCTTGGTTTTGGCGTAGCCTATAATCTGCTGCTTGTACTTCGCTTTTCCTTTTTCGTGGTCAAGCTCAACACCTACTGTTTTGCGTATTACATATTTGTTCCTTCTGTTACCGGAAAGTTTGGAAATGCTTCCATAGCCATTTGGATTTCTCATACTCATATATATCAGCTCCCTTCGTCCAATAAAGCGTTTTGAAATAACATGTACACGGTCGTAAAAGGGAACATGACCTGAGCAATATATGAGTCTATTTAATTACTTTTGTTCTGCTGGAACGCATAGATTTCCATAAGTCGTAATCTTCTTTGCTAGTCTTTCCAATCTTGTTAAGTTCCTTGAGACTTTGCCACTCGCGTAAAAAATGATTTATAACAGGCTCTTTAAACTCGATATAGAAAGTCGCGTTGTCTTCAGAAGATATTTCCATTTCAAAGACTTCATCTATAGCGAACAAAAGTGGAAGAATATCTGAATCTGTAGAAATATGCAAATCCACAAACTCGTTATATGGCACTCCAAGGCATTCAGACAGCTTCTCCAGCTGCTCTTTCTTAGGAATCATTCGATCTGCCTCGTATTTCCTGATTGAAACTTCATGTATTCCGGTCATTTCCCCTAGTTGCTTCTGGGTAAGACCTTTCATAGTGCGGTGAAGTCTAATCTTTTCTCCTAGTGTCATTTAATTCACCTACCTTTCAACGACAGTATAGCATACCAAAAAGTTATGTCAATAGATATAAGCAAATTACTTGACAGAGTTTTAAAGACTCTGTATAATGTCATCACAGAGCGAATAACGCTCTAAAACAGAATGAACTTGCAACATGAAAGGAGGAGCTGGCATGATTAAAAGACTTACAGATGACAGAAAAGTCTATGTTGAACTCCCGAGATTCACGGGAAGAAATGTGAAAATCAGTGAAATCGCCAAGGCAACCGGTAAGGATCCAAATTATATCAGAGTTGGATTACAGAGAGGGATACTGAAATTCGGAAACGCCTTCATGATGGATGGATCCACTGAATACAGCTATTTTTGTCCTGATAAGAAAGTATGGGAGGAAACAGGCTATTTCAGAGATGTTTCGGAAAATTATTTAGAAGCAGAGTAAATTGAGTAGGAAAGGAGTGAGAATATGGCGACCATAATATCATCGGGAAATATGACTGTAGATGCGATTGGCCAAATGAATTTCTCAGGCAGCCTTATCCCTCATTCCTGGCTTCATTCAATCACCCTTGATAGTGGCAGGCCTGATATGAATGCCATATTTGTACTTGCGGAGATTGTTTACTGGTACAGGCCAACGGTTTCAATTAATGAGCAGGGCAGAACAGTATGGAAGAAAAAATTCTGGAAGGACTATCTTCAGAAAAGCATAAGGGAGCTGGCCGTGAAACTCAATTTATCATACGACCAGGTAAAACTTGCACTTGTCCGCCTGGAAAAGAGAGGCTTAATAGTAAAGCATATTAGGACAGAGATAATAAACGGCAGGAAATATGGAAATGTACTGTATATTGAGCCGATCCCAGAGAAGCTTCACGAGTTAATGAAGGTATACGAGAACTGTCCTGATGCAACAGATAAGTATAACCCTGTGTGTAGAGATACCGGAGGCTGTGTGAATGAAAACCTTAGGGTCAGTATACAGATACCGGAGGCTCAGGACGCAGAGTCACGGACAAATACAAAGAGTACTACAGAGATTACAACAACAGATTTCTCATCTATCGTGGAAACCAGAAAGGAATTTATGAAACAGATAGATTACGAAAGCCTTTTACTGGATCACCCGAGAAAAGAAACTCAGCTTGCGGAGATAGTGGAACTGGCCACAGAGGTGTTGACTTCAAACAAATCGAGTATTGCAGTAAATGGTGAGCAGCGGGATATAGAGTATGTTAAGGAAAGGTTTCGGAGACTTGATATAACAGCATCAAATATGTTCTTGAGTGTCTTGGAAACTATACAGGCGGTGCTGTCAACATAAGAGCGTTTCTTATTACAACACTCTTTAATGCTCCGGTAACGATAGATACCTACTATGAACTCGCAGTAAATCACGACCTTAAAGCGGCAAATTAAGCTCCAAGGATTAAGAGTATACCGAGACATCAATGAACAAAAAAGATAGGGTAGAGAGGAAATTATTACAGAAAAACGCACCAAATCGCGACATAAAAACTGGAGGTGCTGCAGATTGCCGAGACTGAGTAAAAGAGAAAAAGAAGAGTGGGTGTTCTTCATCGATGAAAAAAACGGAAGAAGAACTTATAACGAGAAATGCAGAAAATGCATCTATGAATGTAAGCAGAGCTTCAGAGCGCAGGTGGTTTGCTGCCCGAAATATAAAAGTAAACGAAGCTCTGACTAGAGCAAGCGCAAAGAGACCTCGGGATTCTGCCCGAGGTATTACATAAATTTGAAAAGATAACAGAACAGAAAACGATAAATGGAATCAAAATCAGTGGTTGTTCTTCGGGTAGTGTATCAGAAAGTTGCTGAGAGATTAGAGGTTATCTTAGAACCATTTTGAGAGAAAGAGGTATAGCATAGAGCACGGTGATGCTTTAGCAAGCATCGCATTTCTACTCCGCAAGCAGAAGAAACGCATAAGCAGCTGCCGAGTGTCTCGGAAGCTACATTCAGGGCTCTGCCCTGTGACCCGTGTGAGAAAACGAAAGACTAACTATTAAAAGTCAATAGAAAAAAGAAAATAATTTATGCATAAATA
>CAUDEQ010000054.1 GCA_958448635.1 uncultured Bacillota bacterium
CTGCCTGAGTCAGCTCTGTTGCTTCCTCGATCCAGACGTCAGTCAACTTGCCGCGCTGGAATGTAATGGATTTTAACTTTTCACGCTGTTTTTCATCATTTACGCCGCGGAAGATAATCTGATTGCCATTATGCCGGCAGATCAGCTGAAGCGGACTTTGTTTGATATTCCAATACCTGTCCGCCTGGTCACCAAACATCCGGTAAGCGGCACCCGTCAACTCTGCATAAGTGCTGTCGCGGTTTGTAATGTCCGATTTTCGGATGCAGACAAGATTTCTGCCTTTTTCCTTCATCAGCCGCAAAAGATAGTGCTGTGCGGTGTCCATGCTCTTTCCGGATCCTGCGGACCCTTTCATCACGATATATCGCTTTATGCTCTGATCTGGCTCCCTGAAGCACGGATTTGCTTTTATGGATATATTCATGATGTATCGCCATCGCCATAGTCAATTGTGATATTCAGATCCATATCCCCGTTAAGCTCCAGCTTATCCTTGAACAGTCCAAGGTGTTTTCCGAGATCTACTAAAGCAGACTTTTTATCATACAACTTTACTTCCCTCTCTGTACCGAACTCATTCGGCTTGATCTTAATCGACTGGATGCAGGCAAGATCATCGTCCGAAGCATCAGGCCGGATCTTTGCGGTCTCCGGATCTACGACATCCGTAATCTTTGCAAAGCCGATTCGCGCCAGTTCCTGCAAAACACGGTCCTGATTGATGCCGGTCCTTCTCGATCGTTCGGCCATCGCCATTGATACCGCTTCCGCCACTCTAGTTTTACCTAGCAGCTCCGACCCGATCTTATCTGCATTCTTTGCTGAATATCCCGCCCGAATTGCAGCCTGCGTTGCATTCAGGTCTATCAGATATTCTTCAACAAAGGTTTGCTGCTTCGCTGTCAGCTTTGCCATCCTGCAACACCTCCTTTTGTGTATAAGAAAAGAGAGCCGGTTGTGGCTCTCCAGTAATTATTTAATTTTTTCAACGGTATAGCGTTGGTGACCCACGACTTCATACCTGTATTTGCCCAGATCTGCATCATCAACGACTCTATCACGTATAAAATCCTCGATAAATGCCCTCACATCGGCTTCGTCTTTTTCGTCTGACAACGGTGTTTCTTGATATTCGTAGCTATACACGATCCGACCGTTTATCTTGAAAAGTCTAAAAATCATATGTAATTCCTCCTTTCTTTGTTTTGAAAGGAGCATATCACATATCCGAAATTATCTCTCCCCCTAGGTATTGCCAACCAAAAAACTCCCATCCCGGGAGTCTCTTGGAACGTTATCTAAAAAAGGAGGAAAAAAGTATGAAACACATTACCATCGTTGCCTCTTTCACCTGATACAAGTATAGCACATGTAAAATGTGACATTCAGTGACTACTTTCCCAAAATGCCTTTAATTTTCTTGAAACCGTCTCCCTGGCATACCCCAATTCCGCCGCTATCTGCTCCTGTGTCAGTCCGTTTATGTACTGCAGCCGTAAAATGTCCCGCAGCTCCGGATCTTCTACCGAATCGAGCCAGTCCTCTAAAAAAGCAATCTCTTGCTGTATCTGCCGTTGCTTTTCGTACAGCTTCTGCCGGACGTCCATATACGACGAATCCCCATACCCAGATATTGATATGGTATGGGGGTGTCCAGTGCTATAGTCCTTTGCGGAATCTACAACCTGCTCTTTAGGGAAGCAGATCATGTCAGTATACTCGCTCTGTAAATGCTCCGCTTCCTTGATCAGCGCTCTTAATTTTTTTAGCCTCGATTTCTTCATCTTCTCTCCCGTTTGATTCCCGTATGCTCCCTGTTCCCCTCCGAGTCCACCTCTATGCAGGCGAAGCAGTCTTTGCAATCCCTATTACATCTCGTCAGGTTCGTCCGTTTCGGTCCGATGATTCCCATAGCCCGGGCCATAGATTCATCGCAGTGCCGGGCTGTTATTACCTTCGGTGTTGTTCCTGCCATTACTACTTTTCCTCTTCTCCTGTTCCTTCACTATCGCCTCATACAGCCTCTCCCAGTCCTTGGCTGTCCAGTTATCCTGGTGGCGCACCAGCCAGTCCGATACGTCGTTTCGTAACGCATCCAGTATCCCGTCTGTAATCTGTGGCAGTATCAACCGCACCTCCGCAGGCACCGTATACGATATGTACGACTCCCGGCCTAACGCATACCGGACGGCACAAACTATTAGACTGGTGTCTTCTCGTAGGTTAATCATTATCCACCTCCTCTACATTTGCATCTTCCGGTGTATAACTTGTCCGGCGCGGAAACACTCTAATTATTCTCATCTTGCCACATCCATCGAATCCCAAATCTCCTGCTGCACATCGTCCAAAGACCTGTCTGTTATCAGCACCGTATGTTCGCTCAGCTGGTTTAAATATCTGATTGTTGATGTCACCCTGACTTCACCGTTATCCCATATCTCTGTACTGTAAACTTCTCCCATAGTCACTCCCTCAGATATAGGCTCAACATTCACTGTTTTTTCTTCAATTTTGGCGGGCTGAGATATCCCCAGCCCAAAGCCATACCAGAACGCAGATACGATGCCTATTGCAGCAATAATAGTCAGTGCAGCATGCGCCAATATATTCTTCTTACTTTTCATAGCTATTCTCCTATGCTATAACCGTAAATTGTTCCATTCCTTCTAATTCTTTTTCCAGATACGCTTTTACATTCTGCATGGCCTCAATCTGCCACGCTCCGCCATCTGCCTCAAATATTGCGCATTCCGCGCCACGCCCTTCTTTCATGCGGAAGATGAATGCGGATTCCGGCTGATCAACCTCGAGAAATGTCCTGTACGGCTTAAGCACCACTGGATTCGGGATGAGAGCCTCGCCTTTACTGGTCAACCCTGTTTTTATCGTTGCTTTCTGTGTAACGCCATCATCTCCGTACTGTGTTATCGTTCCGCTTTCGACTGTTCCGGCAAATTTGAGCAATAATTCCCTATCGTTGTTCGGAATAAATTTCGACTGGAGTGATATGCAAAATACCTCTTGCTCGCAAAAGCTTCCAAACGGAAAATGCGGAACCATTGCGCTTGCTTCCAGCAAGTATTCACGCCTCCTGTATTCGTTCAATTGGGAGTATAAGCGCACCAATGTCGGGGACTGCACTTCCACGATCATTTTGTTCGCAAATTTGTCCGTGTCGGATTTTATGTAATCCATAAACCCCGTAAGAGTGTGTACGCACAGCATTTCTGCAGCTGGAATCGGTGCCTCTACTCTATATAAAATCTTATCTGAATATAATTCTTTTCTTCCGTCTGGCAACGTGCATTCTTTTATTTTCGCTTCTCCCAATCCGACAATGTACTGTAATGCTTCTTTTATCATTCTATTCACCTATTTAACCTTTCTTATATCAATTATCTCGCCTGTTTCTGAATCAATAGTTTCTTCAGAATCATCTATGCTCAGCTGTCCCCGGAGTTGTTTGCCATACTCTTCTGCGATTACTTTACCGGAACGCAGATCCTTTCCGACCGCAAATTGTGTCGTAAGACCGCCCTGCGCTGCCAGCTTCTCTTTCACAGATATATCAGCAACAACGTTGTCCCTCTGTTCATTCTGCACAAACGTCATAGTAATCACTATCTGCCTTTTGTCCTTGTATGGCGTGTTCACGTCCTGCATGTTCTCCATAACCTTTTCAAAACTGTGGGCGAACTTTTCCTGCAGCGCTCCGCTTGCTATATCTTTCAAATCAACTTTCATCTTCACACCTCCACCTTCACAAATTTTACTTTCTTTTTCTTGTATGGTTTTCTTATCTTTGTTAGCCTGTAAAAGCTTGAAATATCAATATCATACATTGATGCTAATACTGGCGCTGACTCTGTTACAGCGCAAGGCAGCTCATACTTATCTGCCGTTACTGCCATGTATAATTTCATATGCGGTCCTCCTCTATTTCCCACATCACGATATAAATTCCCGGAATGTCAGCCCAAAATTTTTCAACATGCTCCGATACCACCTGTGCATCATTTTTGAAAAATCCCAGATCCTCCATCGCATCTTTCAGCATCTTTTCCAGATTGTCTGTATCAGGTCTGGAGGTCTTATATTCCCCGTCTCTATGAGCGCCCTTAATCGGGAAGCACCACTTTACTCCCAGCCATACTGGTCCTTCCATAAATCTTTTGGGAATATGTTTTGAAAGATTTGCCTTTAATTTTGTTCTGGCTGTTCTAAGTTCTGCTGAATCATATACTGCCGCTTTTCCATTTTGAACAACCAGTCCTTTTGCCTGGTGTGTTATTGTCGGCGGTTCCATCGCCATAAAAAATTCAAGCTTCATAGTTATCCTCCCAGTCTTCCAGGGTTTGTTGAAGATAGCTAAGTCCTTCGCCGCTATTTACAAGATCCTTTCTATCGAGCACGAACTTCACATGATATCTTTTTTCTCCGGTTTTTGCATTTATGGAAAATTTACCAAACTGAAGTTTTCCGGCCCCATCGTAGCAGCGCATAAAACAATCTCCAAACTCTATGAGTTCACCATCTTCATTTTCCCAATATTTGTTAGTATACCTTTTCTCTTTTTCAGACATTTCATTTTCCCTTTCGCGCGATAGTCAGTGACAGGAAGGGGGACTTTTGTCCCAAACCCAGAGGGACAAAGTCCTTCCCTGACTTACAGTCATCATAACTATTGATTTATCATAAAGTAATTATATTTATATATATAGGAACCCGATTTTTCCTAAAATCAGGGACAGGGACATTATCGACTTTTTGTCCTTTTGTCCCTATATAGAGACAGGGACAAAATCGGATATTTGTCTTTTTGTCCTTCGTTGCGGACAGGGACATTTATCGGTTTTGTCCCTTGTCCCTCTCGATAACTTGACCGTCTTTCACATCAAATCCACCATGTTCTTTTAGTTTTCTACGGACAGTTTTTTCACTTACGCCCATGTATTCTGCCATCGATTTTACTGTTATGATTTCATCGATTTTACATACCTCATAGGCGGTTTGAACTGCCTGTTTTGCCTCCTCAGCTTTCTCCTCAGGACTCTTTTTCTTCCCTAAATTTTTCTTCCATGACGGTACCTGTTCACCTTCTGGCTGCATATCCTGCAGCACCCCGATCTGATCAATCACATGTACCGGATAATCAAACCACATATTCACCGGTGGAAACTTCGGAAATTCCCTCAGAGTACCTTCTATCCTCCATGCTGTGAGAGCCTCTGCTCGCTTCTCAGCTGTTTTGATCGCTTCGTCCGCCTCCGCTGCCTCCTCGCCTAAAAGATGCCTGTCACAGGCTCTCCGCATCTGTGAGGCGCTACACATATCATCTTGCGAGACATGATCCTCCCATGTTTCCGAATATTTGTCCAGGATATCTATACAGGCTCTGCATGTATAGTCGTTCCTTTTTTGAGCCCTAAGGTCCTCCGTGATTTCAAGTTCTATAAGGTCAAGCAGTGCATCTGGATCCCTTGCAAACACCCCGGAGCCTGAGGCCCTGTCCATTGACCTTTTCTGCCCCTGTCCGCCTTTGCTGTGGTGGTGACAATAGATTACCGCTGCGCCCAGGTCGTTACACACAAGGTCAAACTGATTACAGAATTTCGCCATCTGGTCCGCGCTGTTTTCATCTCCTGTAATGACCTTATAAATCGGGTCTATGATGATCGCCACGTAATCTTTCTTTGCTGCTCTCCGGATCAACTTCGGCGCCAGTTTATCCATGGGTACTGATTTACCTCTCAAATTCCATATATCAATATTCGAAAGGTTGCTAGGCTTTATCATCATGGCTTCGTATACGTCCTTAAATCTATGTAAGCAGCTTGCCCGGTCAAGCTCCAAGTTTACATACATCACTTTACCCTTTGCACATTGCCATCCAAGCCAGCTCTTTCCTTCTGCAATGGCAATGCAGAGCTCTATGAGCGCATATGATTTCCCAGCCTTCGAAGGCCCTGCAAGAAGCATTTTATGCCCCCGCCTGAGCACACCCTCGATGAGAGGCGGCGAAAGTTCCGGAAGGTTGTCCCACGTATCCATGAGGCTTTCCGGATCCGGAAGATCATCGTTTACACTCTCGATCCATTCCTTCCATTCATCCCAAGACTCCTTGCCTATATTGGTATCTACCAGAAACTGCTTCCTGCCTTTTCTGATTACTCCTGGCATGCGGGACAGCCTGGAAGGGTTCCTGTTCTGGCTGTCGACTTTAAGCCCGTTCTTGCGGCATACATCGTAAAGATAGTCGACACGCTTCCTGTACTCCGTGTAGTCTCTCGCTTCGACTTTTACGATCGCGTGGAGACTCTTTCCACCTGAATGTACAAGACACGCAACAGGAAGCTCCAATTCCCTTACGATAGCATTCTGTTCCTCTATCGGCATGTCATCGGATTCTATAAGTGCATACCTGTAGTCTGTTACATTTTCATTTTTTACGCCGTTACCATCGAGCGGATTAAATCGGATCCATGCCCCCGCAGCTTCCTTATAGTCACCCAGGACGGCTCCGAGGTCATCTCCGCATTTTCCAAGCTGCTCTATAAGCTGACCTGCGGTCCTGTCATATGATCCCTTTCGTGGGAGATACTTTCCGTCCTTTTCCCACGACTCCGTAACATAGCCAACATTTTCATCGCTATCAAATAATGTCTCGATATACTTTATGAGCTGCTCTGCCGGCTTCCATATTTTAGGCTCGAAGACCTCTTTGCCTTCAAGCCACTCTTTTTCAACTACCACAAGATCGTCTTTGCCGCCAATTTCAGCATCCCACTCAAGAGCAATCCCCTTATCTGGTTGCCAACCTCTGTCCTTTGCCATCTGAACGATGGTGCCGGCTGTAACCTTGGTGCCGGCTTCACCCCGGAAAGACTCCCATTTATTATGACATTCTCCTGGGTGATATCTCCTGATATCCTTCCTACTCCATCTATCCCAGTCGTCAGGGCTATATCCGTCATCTTTCAGTCCCATACCGACAGCAAGCCATTCTTCGTATGATAAGTCTCTCGGATCTATATATTCAATCAAGTCTACCAAGCTATATTTTTCCATGCTGTCTCTCCTTTAGGTTCTGGCGCATAGGTAACCGGGTCTATACTGCGCGGTACTCGCCAACCATTTCCGGCGATTCGATCTATCAGATTTTTCGCCGCAGTAAACTCCCATGTTCCTACGTGCTGAAAACCTCTGCTTTCCAAGAATTGAATCTGCTTTGGCGTTGTCAGTCCCTCTTGACGACGTTTGTCCAGACGTTCCAGCAGCTTTGATGCCTTTCCTGCGTTATCAATCTCATCTGGCAAAATTCCAAGTTTCTCCAGTGTCTTTTTCTGACCATCAGATGGTGGCGCCATTTCCCAGCCAAAGGACGGTACATATCCGGAGAGGTCCTCTGCCTGTATCGACATTTCAAACTGCAGTGGATCTACCAGTTTACGCTTTCTGCTTCTCATTTCTTTAAGCTGCTTTGCAAGGGCTTCTTCCCTTTGTGATACCACATCCTCAGCGGCCTGCGCTTCAGCCTCTTCAATGTCGACCGGGCAGCCGGCTTCCTCGATATTTTCCGTCATCTTCTTTGCCACTTCTTCCGACTCGCAAATCAGGTGTGCCGGATGGCAAAGCTCATGTCGTTCTGTATGCCATAGGAAGTCCAAAAGTAGCAGCTCTGTCTTCCCCGTCTCCGGAGACAGTCTCGTACCCCTCCCTACCATCTGGCAGTAGAGGCTTCGTATTTTTGTAGGACGCAACACTACAATGCAATCTACCGATGGGCAGTCCCAGCCCTCTGTGAGAAGCATTGAGTTGCAGAGTACGTTATATCTACCGTCCTCAAAATCCTTCAGTATCTCTGCCCTGTCCTCGCTGTTTCCGTTCACTTCCGCCGCCGCAAATCCTGCCTCGTTCAGCATCTTACAAAACTTCTGGCTCGTTTTGATGAGCGGAAGAAATACTACCGTTTTTCTGTCATGGCATACTTTCCCCATCTCTTCTGCTATCTGTACAAGGTATGGATCAAGTGCGGTGCCAATATCTCCGGCCTTGAAATCGCCAGCCTGAACGCTGACAGAGGAAAGATCCAGCTTGAGAGGTATCGTCTGCGCCTTTATCGGGCAGAGGTACCCTTCCTTTATTGCTTTCGGGAGAGTATACTCGTATGCCAGGCTCTCAAAATAACTCCCGAGATTTCTCATATCCCCACGGTCCGGCGTCGCTGTTACACCTAATACCTTTGCCTCTGGAAAATGCTTGAGCACTTTCTGGTAGCTATCAGATATACAGTGATGGGCTTCATCAACTACGATGGTGTCAAAGTAATCGCTATCGAACTGATTCAGTCGCTTTTCCCGCATGAGCGTCTGTACGGAACCAACTACCACCCTGAACCAGCTGCCAAGACAGCTCTGCTCTGCTTTCTCTGTGGCGCACATAAGGCCGGTTGCAGAGGCAAGCTTATCGGCTGCCTGGTCAAGAAGCTCTCCTCTATGCGCTAAGATGAGGGCTCTGCTTCCCTGCCTTACCCTGTCTTCTATTATTTTGGAAAACACTACGGTCTTTCCGGTGCCTGTAGGCAGTACGAGCAAGGTCTTATCAACTTGCTCCCACTGCCTCTCCACTGCCTGCCTTGCTTCCTCCTGATACGGTCTAAGTTCCATCATGGCTACTAAAACTTCCCTACTTCAAAACTGGTCTGTACCGGTGTTTGCTGCAAAGGTGTGGCATTTGCCTTTATCGGTTCATAGAACCTTTTTATTTCGTTATATTCTTTGCCTTCATATATCCTTGTGCCTATTTTAACCCTGCCTTTTGAGCCTGGTACAAGCGACCAGTTCATTTTGAGCTTTTCCCCTTTCTTCTTAAGACCAATGCTGGTAAAGAAGTTACTTAAAAGCCCTTCTGTTTTCGAATGAAGAAACAACTGGTGTCTTATAACTGTTGCGCCCTCAGCTCCTGTGCTCTTATCTTTTCCTTCGACTTTTATATGTAATATTGCCTTAGGGCACGGCGGGAGTTTTGCGGATCCCTCGTGCCTTCCCCTTTCAAAATCCAGCACCTCAAAATCATAATCCCCATCAGCGAGCGTTACGTATTCCGCTCCTTCTTTTTCTATTTCACTATCCCAATTAAGTTCTCTGTCATCAAAGTCTCCATCATTTGATGGAGAAAAACCTGTCGGTACACTTTCGTATTGTGTCATCTCTATTTCTCCTTTCTGTTAACTGTTAAAACGGTATTTCCTTGTTCAATATCGCATCATGAACCTGACCCCATGCTGCTACAAGAACCCCCTCAATAAAATCAGACGGATAATTTTCAATTGGAGTATCTGAAGGGAAATATCCTTTATCTGCAACTATTCCCTGAATCTGCTGCCTTGTAACTTCGTGCGCTCCCATGAGATCGTAGAGCTTTTTCAGCGCAGCACCGCCTGATGGCGTTTCTTCCTGCGCTTCTTTTACTTCCGTTACCGGTTCGGTTGCCGGTTCTGCTTCAGTTGTCGGAGCTGAAGCCGTTACTGCAGTCTGTATTTCCGGAGCGGATTTAACAGGTATAGCAGATGCTATCTTGGAAAAATCAAAGTCCATCTTTTCCGGAAAGCCCTTCCTATTTTTTGCGTCCCAGCACGGATGATGAGTGGTGTACATCACTCTCTTGCCACCGCGAGCTTTTGCTTTCTTTGCTTCGCCTTCTTTCACGACGTACGTCTCATAGTTGGCGAAAAGCACCATATCTGCCCATTCCTTAAGGAGCGGTGCGGTCTTCTTCTGCAGCTTAAGCTCCCACCGGTCATATGCGCCGCTCTCATCTGGTTGCTCGAACTTCCTCATGGCCGCATGTGCCGTAATTACAACATTTATTTCAAGGTCTATTAGATCGGAAAGCTTGTTGAGAAATCTCCCAAACTCTTCCTCAAGGAACACATAACCTTTCCCATAACCAAAACTTTCTATGCTTGCAACCTGATTTTTGCTACAGATATCTCCTATGCACAGTTTTTCTGCCCAGTCTGCAGTATCAACTACAAGAGTACTGCATATGCTTGGATCTTGTTTCACCTGGTCGACTTCCCATAAGAGATACGACCAGCTTGACGGTACCGGAAGTCTCCTGACGTCAAGCTCCTTCGTGGACCCTTCTGTATCTATAAAAACCGCATCCGGAAACTGTGCTGCGAATGTAGACTTGCCTATCCCTTCAGGTCCGTATATTACAACCTTTTGAGCCTGATTATTGAGTTTTCCCGATGTTATCTCAAGAGCCATTAAAATTCACCTGCCTTCCACTGCGGAGTTACTGTGTCTGCTTTCTCATTCGCCTTACTGTACCCGTCTTCGATAATGATCGAGCATTCATCTCCTGTGGATACACGCGTTGCTATGACCTGTAAGCCTTCCTGCCTTAGCCATGAACCGAACTCATTAAGCGTGTCGATGTCCATCTGCTCAAGCTTATCCAAAAGTACAAATCCGCACTTAGGGTTGAGCTTTCTTACTATAGCAACTCCGACCTTCATCTGGTCCGCTCCAGATAAGTTATCCCACTTAAAACCGTTATATGTAAGTTCTTTGTCTTCAACAGAAAGCCCTTCTAGCGGAAGAGTCGCCCCATCAAGAAGATCTGTCCTTGCTTTCCTTACAGTCTCGATCTTCTCGGTGTGGGCATCATATTTCTCCGCGTACTCCTGGGCTTCTGTTTCTGCCTTTTCCTTATCAAGGTTCATTCGGATTTTCCTGTTGATTTCTTCTATATCAGCTATATTTTTCTCGAGCTCTGCCGTAGACTGATCCTGAAGATCCTTTACGTCCATCTGAGCTATCTCAAGATCGCTTCGAACTTTTGCCTGCTTCATAAGAAGATCTTCTATTTGTCTCTGGAGATTGTCTGTCTCGGACTGCAATTCTGCCAAGCGCTGTCTTTTCTTTTGGTTTTCGCCGTTTCTCGCAAGAATCTCCTGCTGCTCTTTTATGAGCTCGCTTGCAGATATTAGTTCTTCCGGTACATCCGGATATACGGGAAGCTCCGCAGCATATTTTTTCTTTTGGTCCGCTATCTGGCCAATCGTTCTTCGCTGGTTATACAGCTCTTTTTCCTGTTGATCCAGTTCATAGAGCTTATCTCCCACTCCAATTACCTGTAACAACGTATCTGCTTTTTCCTTATTATTACCATTCATAAACTTTGGAAGATCCAGAGCAAACTGACTGATAAATTCATTTAAGAGCTGCTGTCCGGCACGGTTGCCAGACGGATCAATAACTTTCAAATCTGAATTTTTTCCTTTTCTTTCAACCACAAGACCGTTCGAAAGAGTAATTTTACCGTATGGCGGAGTCACTGACCCTTTCCTGTAAGGCTCACTTGGTCTATACTTTTCTCCTCCAAGGATCCACATTATAGCATCGAGCACAGAAGTTTTTCCTTGATTATTCTTTCCACCTATAACAGTAAGTCCTGATTCTGTAGGTGTTATCTGAACTGCTTTAATGCGTTTTATGTTTTCAAGTTCAAGACTTGTAATTTTAGTTTCTATTGACATTTCTTCCTCCTATGTTACACTTAAATTGGTTATTTAGATTGGCACCTACACACGAGCTTCTTTCGTAGGTGCTTTTCTTATTCATGCTCGCTTTCCACCTTTGCATTGAGCCTTGCGGCTTCCTTTTCTGCATCTTCCTTACAATCATAATATCCTGCTATCTCCATATTTCCCGAATGCATCACTTTCCGCTTGTCATACAACCTGTAAACTCCGTACAACGTATCGCCTCCAACAGGGTTTGACATTACTCTCCATTCACTTTTCATCCTAATTCACCACCATTTTCTATCTGTGTCGCATAGATCCAGCCTTTTCTGTCCTCATACAGATCCATGCCGGACATCTCATAGTCTGTACCGATGTACCGTACGTCTTTATCTTTCAGCTCACTCCAGCTCATCAATATGGCCTCTGCAATACCACCAAAACAGGCTACGCTAATCCTCTTCATCTTTCATCACCTCTCTGGCGTACCAGATTATCAGTCCGAATAATATAAATATGCTTATGCATGTCATGCCGTTTCTCCTTTCTGTATCTGTCGCTCCTTCATCTCTTTTATGGCAACCTCTTCAATGTACTTGTTCAAGAGTGACTTCGGCACTTTCCAGTTGCGCCCCTCTTTGTATGCTGGGATCTCTCCGGATTCCAGCCGCTTATTGAAACTGCCATTATCTGTTTTCAATGCTTTCGCTGCCTCCTGTGCGGTGTATACCAATGTTTCAACTGCTTCCATATGGTTTCTCCTTTCTTTAAACATGTGATATAATTACCTCCAAAAGGAGGTAATTCATGTGATTACTAAAAGCCAATACAATATTCTCAAATTTCTCGAACCACATAACGAGCTTTCCCCAATTTCCCATATAGAGGTTTTAAATTCACCATTTTATAAAAATAAACCTAATCCTAATACAACCGATATACATCTTACATTTCTTTCTTCTATAGGGCTTGTGCAAACTACCAATCCTTATAAGCCATTTACACGTTATCATGAAGGCCACCTTATAATTACACCGGCTGGAATACATGCTATAGAAGAATATGAAGAAGCTAAAAGTAGTAAAAATTTATCTCTAATAGTTTCGGTCATTGCTCTGATATTTGCGGCCATTGCTGCAGCCCCTGTCATTAGTTCCTTTTTAAAATGGTTCATATAATCCCCATCTTTCTATTTACATCTTTCTGATATAACAGATTAGGTAAATCTGCGCTGCCAGTGTTGCCATAAGAATTA
>CAUDEQ010000055.1 GCA_958448635.1 uncultured Bacillota bacterium
CATGCATCTGTGGAATTTGCAGAAGATAATTGCATCTTTTTCCACGGATTCGCCCCTAAGGCAAGAGACTTGTGGAAAATCAACATAATACAGCATCGCTCACGAGCCGTTTTCCACATCTCAACTTCACATGGCATGCATCTGTGGAAATTGCTGATGAATACTGCATCTTTTTCCACATATCTGCCTCTAAGACAAGAGACTTGTGGAATACCGCCTGAATCACCAATCTCAACCCTGCTGTCGTCATGGTCTGCAATTGCCGCAAGGCTCATAGCCTGCGCTTTCCGCCGCTTCCTTCGTCATAAAATACGCGCGGTTTTCTTCCTTAGGCAGACTTCCGCATGACGGCAGGTGATATTTGCGGGAGTTTACGTTTCCTATGTATTCAGCCTCCTGAAAATCCTCAGTATGAGGCTTGTCGGCCTTCTTCCCCTCCACGTTGAAGGTGAACTGCCCGCCATCGCTGACTGCTATGATCGTACCTTGGATATCTGTCCTGAAAACCTCGGTTCCCAAATCGTTGAACCTGCTCAATGCCTCCTCGTGAGGGTGTCCGTACATGTTGCCCTTTTCACATGAAATGATTACATATTCAGGATTCACTTCCCTCAGGAAATAATAGCTGTTGGAGCCGGAGCTGCCATGATGACCCGCCTGAAGTATATCGGCTTCGAGAGCAGCGCCCGACTCTATCATGTCCCTTTCGGGGGGAGCTTCCGGCATCACCTGTAAACATGATGCTGTTATCTCCATGGTTGACCTTAAGGCAGATGGAATCATCGTTGGTATCATCGTATTCATACACAGGCCCGATGAATTCTATGGTACACTCGCCCAGAGATGCTTTGTCTCCCGGATAAGGAGCTTCCGTCTCTATCCCCCTTGAATCAATTGCGCTCTTAAGGCTTCCCTCAATGCCCTCGTCGTATTCATCCAGCATATAGATCTTGTCTATTTTCAAAAAATTTACTATCGCTTCACCTGATCCGATATGGTCTTCATGAGGATGAGTGAATACCATGTATTTAAGGCGCTGAATTCCCAGCTGGTCAAGGTATGCGAGAATTGCGCCTGCATCACCCATGTTTCCGGCGTCCACCATCATAGCCTCACCCTCCGATACGAGGATCGTGCAGTCGGCCTGACCCACGTCAAGGAAATGCGCTTCCAAAGGAGCATCCGTCTGCCCGCCGTTATGCGATTCGCTCCCGCTGTCTGAAGAGGAGCATGCGGTCATCGCCATCATAACCGCCAGTAACGCAAGGATGATGAACTGCTTTCCATGAAAATGTCTTTGGATATATCCTTTTAAACCTGCTGTTTTCTGTATCGCTTTCATTGCCATTCGCTTTCTTCTGATTTGTCTTCACATGATTTTGATTGTATTTGACAGCAATAAAAAACACGTTGAAATTTCAAGACTTTCAACGTGCTTTTATATTGCTTTGGTGGAGCATAGGGGGCTCGAACCCCTGACCTTTTGACTGCCAGTCAAACGCGCTCCCAGCTGCGCCAATGCCCCAAAATGTGGAGCCACTGGCCGGGATCGAACCGGCCACCTGCACGTTACGAATGTGCTGCTCTGCCAGATGAGCTACAGTGGCTTGCATTTTTGTAGTACCCTGTTATTTTACTATGGTTGAAAAGCCACGTCAAGCAATATTCCGTGTTCGGCGCAATATAAATGTTTCACTAAATTGCAGCATCAGCAGATGCATTGTAAAATTCTCAGCAGGAAAACAGGCATCCTCGGCATTACAAGAGCTTTTATCCTGCCGCAACAATAGCTGCAAGTATCTACAGTCTTATGATGTCCATTGTCCGGTCAACATCTAAATTGGAATCATGTTTCACACATGCATCTCGGCACTTGATTACAGATTTCCAAGGGTAACACCATTTTTTAGTCCATGTTTCACACATGCATCTCGATGCCCCATCATTATATCCACTGATAGCTGCAGCCTTCAAATGCTTCGTCGAACATGCAGATGCTCCTGTAGCTGCAGTATCTGCATGCGGTTTTATGCTCTCCGAGGATCTGCTTTCGTTCTTTCTTAGGTTTAATGGAAATCTCTCCGCTACAGATTTCCGAGCATATTCTTTTTACCTGAATATCCACCTGCTCCATCAGCTCTCCGAATTCCTCACGATCCAGCAGATGTCCTCCCGCCGCCGGCTTGTAGGCCTTCCCGCGGCCGCCTGGTTTGATTGGGATCACGTCGGAGGCTGCGGCATCGCCGTCAGACATCTGTGAATCCATGGCTTCTATCAGTCTTTCGTCATCGAGGACGATGCCCACCAGTCTGTATCCCTCGTCCAGCCGCTTCTCAGTGTTTTCAAGGCTCTGCTGGCTCACCTTGTCGGCATCGGTCTCAAGGTCGCTGATTTTAAAGTAAAACACTCCGGCCGGCTCAACATATCCATCTGCAAAAGGCGCGGCAGCGACCGTTTCTGCGGTTGGGGGCTGCTGTCCGTCTGATGTAAAGGCCTCAGCCGCTTCTGCGGTTGGGGTCTGCTGTCCGTCCGATGCAAAGGTTTCAGCCGTTTCTGCGGTTGGGGGCTGCTGTCCGTCCGATGCAAAAGGCGCGGCAGCGGCTGCATCCATCGCAGCTCCGGCTCGCGCGGCTGCATTGGCCCCGTTCATCGCCGCCTTAAGGTATATCATCAGCTGCAGCTTATATCCTTCCCTGATATAGTCCACGTCGATGGTGTCGCTGCCTGTCTTGTAGTCGACGACTCTCACGGCGTTTTCATGCAGCACATCCAGCCTGTCGATGGTGCCGCGTATCAGCACGCGGTGGCCTGCAGCCTCAACCTCCACCGGCGGCAGGGCTCTGCCGGCTCCGAAGGACTGCTCGAAGTACATTTCCCTGATCCTGCCCTTTCTCACCTGCTTTATCATGGCCCACGCCACATCGCAGCATGTGTCCGTTATCCTCGCCGTCCTGTATTTTTCCGATTTTCCCTGCTCCAGAAGGCCCTCGCGAAAGCCCTCCATTTCATTGGAAATTATATCTTCTATATGCTGCCTGCACTGCTCCCTGGTCACCGTCATCCACGGCGATTGCGAATCGTCCACTGCGATGCCGCTTTCGGCAGACGGAGTCAGCCTCCCGGAAAGCTTCATCAGACAGTAATGATATACGTCTCCTATCTCTCTGGCTCCCATCTCGTAAACCACAGGGTCTTCTGCTCTGAGTCCGTACATGATGAAATGTGCAAAAGGGCAGCTACTGTATTTTTCCAGTCTCGATGCGCTGACCTCAAGGCTTCGCATGTCTCCACGGTAGAGGGCATCTGAAAACTGCTCACCGATGGCCTCGGCAGTGTTGTCGAAGAGCATTCCTTCCTTTGCCTTTCTCAGCTCCTCCGGACGGTTTTCCTCATACCACGACAGCACATGAAGCCAGCTGTCATCTATATCCTCGCCGTCTGCATACCTCCTCACTGCATCTGTCAGATGCGTCAGGGCGCCCTCGCTGCACGTCAGCATATCCAGCACGTTTCCGCTTTCTTCAAGATCACCGAGAAGCGCCGAGCATTCCTGCCTTTCCGCTGCAAGAGTGCTGAGCTTTGCAAAGACCTCGGACGGCCTCTGCGCCTCTCCGTCTGTCCCTGCTCCCGCACAGCTTATGTAAAGCCTTTCCTCCGGAAGGTGGAGCGTCCTGTAAATGGCCAGCAGCTCCTCCGCTCTGACGATGTGATCCCTCTTGGAAAGATGAATATCCAGCTCCTCCAGGACAGCCTTTTCCCTGTCGCTTATGAGCCCCTCCCGGCTGCTTTCCATAGGCAGAACTCCGGCATTGGCTCCCACTATAAGCAGCGCCTTTACACGGCTGAGACGAGTCCTCTGCAATGTTCCCATTATCACTCTGTCCGAGCTTACCGGAACCAGGCCGATCTCCACTCTTTCCATGCCTATGGTCATCAGCTTCATCAGCTCTTCGTTGGAGACCTTTTCATCTCCTATTATCTCAACTATCTGGTCGAGTATGGAGCATATGATGTTCCAGCTCTGAGCAGTTTCGGCAGCCGCCTCGGAAAAGCCTTCCTCCTCCTGCCTGTCCATGAGCCTTTGAAGCCTTCCTCGCATGTCCAAATCTCTGTCCAGAAAGTCGTAAAGCCCCCTGACCTTTTCAGCCGCCGTGTTGTATCTTCCTATGGAATCGCCGGCTCTTTCGATGATTTCTACGACAGCTGCACGAAGCTCATTGAGAAGCTTCAGTTCATCATCGCCGTATCTTCCGCCTGTTTTGGTGAACTGACGATTCCACATGGTTCCTCTTATCTTGAAGGATGATGCGTAGTTTTCCAGGAGATCACATTCGTCGCCGGAAAAGCCCATCATGCCGGATTTTATCAGCTTCATCACGGAGGCAGGTCTGTATCCTCCTGACACGATTTCCATTATTGCCAGAAGAAAGCCTACGGCAGGATGATGCATCACCGTCCGCTTTCTGTCCATGAAAAGAGGTATGCCCCATCTGCTGAAGGTTCTTGCAAAGATGCCGCCTCTTCCGTCCATGTCATTGCATACGACTACTATATCGCCGTATCTGTAGCCCTTGTCTCTCACAAGGCTCAATATGTATGCTGCCGCCCTCTCCGCCTCGGCGTATATACCGGAGGCGCTGACGAGAGTGAGAAGAGCGTCGCCGTCTTCAGAGCCGCAAAGCCCTGCACTTGCTTCATTTTCAGGCTGCGGTATGGCAGGAGCCTCCGGCCGGCTCCCATGTTCGTCCTCAGAGCCTGACGGTCTGCGAAGCCTGCCCCACACGGTCTGCCTCTCTTCACCGTCTATCTGCCTGATGCTGACTTCTTCATTTATTCCCTCCGCTGCAGCTGCCAGGTTTTCCATCACGTGCTTCGTAAGCCGGAATATCTCGTTGTCCTTCTCATAGGTCATGACCACATTGACAGCTCTTGCCGCCTTGATAAGTCTCTCTATTATCAGTATGTTCTTAGGCGTGAATGTATCGAAGCCGTAGAGCCAGATTTCAGATTCAGCCACCATAGGCGAGCTGAGGAGCTTGTCTCCGTAGAACAATATGTAATCCTCGTTATCGAGGTATTTGCCCTCTATGAGACCCTGATACGATGAATATATCTTTATTATGTCCTTCAGCTTGTATCTAAGATAGCTGTTTTCATCAAGCCCCTCCATGACCGCTTCCAGCTCATCGGGGCCTGCGCCGTAACGCTTCATATCGGAAATCACACCGTAGATCCTGTCGATGAAGGAGCTTTTCCAGCTGAACCCTCTGTACACGCCCAGTTGGCTGTCCACCCTGCCGATGGCCTTGGTCAGCAGCATCTGGCTGCCGTATTTATCTATCAGCGCAGGCCTGGCTCCGCCTGCTTCCTTGACCACCTTTCGCCCAAGGGTGCTGAAGTCCACGACCCTCAGATCCATCAGGCTCTTTTTCCCAAGATAAAAAAAGGCATCCCTTTCTGCCTGCAGCGAAAACTGGTCCGGTACAAGCAGCAGAGTTCTGCCCTTTATATTGTCGAATATGAATTTTTCCTTATCTGTTTTTTCTGCTCCGTAATAGATGTTCAGCATGGATCATCAACCCTTCTCTTCGGTGAATTCCTTAAACACATCCTCCACGCTGCTGATGGTGTCTATCCTGTCGGCGTTGACGCTGCAGAAAACAAGGGAATTGTCGTAATCTCCCTCCACACCTCTCTTCACAGCCTCGGTGATGTCGTAATCTATCCCCGATTCAGTAACCATATCGGTGAAGGAGTTTTTCATCGTCCTAACCGTGGTTCTGATGGGGCTTTTGATTATTGTAACATTATTACCGGTACAGTTCAAATACAGCTTTTTATATTCTTCGTCCACATCACATTCGGCGGTGGTGACGAATCTGGTGCCCATGAAAATGCCGTCGGCTCCGTATTTATACACGTTTTCGGCATCCTCTCTTGTATATATGCCGCCTGCCACGAACAGCGGGCAGTTTTCCAGCTTGGAAAGCTCCGCCTTTACCTCGGATATGGTCCTGAACCAGTCCTGCTCCGCCTTGTCAAGCTGAGATTCCTTGAAGCCGAGAAGTCCTGCTGCATAAGGCCCCTGAAGTATGAAGCCGTCGGGAAGCCTGTTGTATTTATTGGTCCATGATCTTATGATGGCGGATACCGCCCTGCCTGATGAAACCATGGGAATCAGAGCCACCTTCCTGCTGGCGCAGTATTTGGGAAGATCCGTCGGCAGCGCCAAGCTGGTGACGATGACCTGCGCACCTGCCTTCACTGCCGTTTCCACATACCTGCGGGCATCGCTGCTGTTCCACATGATGCTGACTCCTATGAGGCCCTTGCCCTTTGCCTTCTGATTCTCCTTGATGGCAGCCTTTATCTCTCTTTCCAGAACGGCCAGGTTGGTCTTCTCTCTGTCCTCCTCATAGCCTTCGCATCTGAAGCCTATCTCAGAGGCTCCGATGAGACCGAGGCCTCCCTGAGCTGCCACAGCAGCCGCCAGTGAGCTGGCTGCTATGCCCATGCTCATGCCTGCCTGCACTATGGGAACAGGAAGCTCATGGCTGCCTATCTTCAGCGGCTCCAGCTTGTATCCGTCCTTTCTCTTGTATGCACCTGTGCTTTGCATCATCAGAAATTTATTTATATTGTCTATCGACGATATGAATTTGGAAAGCTCCTCCTCCGGAACGTGGGCCAGCGCCTCCCTTATCATGGTTTCGTGAAAGCTCTCGTGGGCCTCCACAGCCACAACTCCGGCTTCCGTCAGATGAATCCTGACGTTCCTTCTGTCCTCCTCGTCCCGAAGCCTTTCCACATAACCCTTCTTCACCAGCTTCCCTATGGCGGTGGTGAGAGTGCTCACGTTAATACCGAGGATATTGGCAACGTGAGTCATGGTTCTTGGTCTGCCCTTTCCTATGGCTGCCAGCGTGTGTATTTCCGTGATGCTGAGATCCTTGGAGGAGGCCTCCTTCACTGCCTGCTCCTCCAGCTCAAGCACCATGTTGAAAAGATTCACAAGTATGTCGTTGACCTTTTTGACGTTTTTATCCACACCTGTCTCCTAACTGAACGCAAACATTATCTCGCATTTGCATGCCAGCTCATCGCCCACATATGCCTCTGCTATGCCTGTTCCGGAGCTGGACCTGAGTCTGTCCAGGCTCACCTTGAGAGTCAGCGTATCTCCCGGAACCACCTGTCTCTTGAATCTGGCGTTTTTGATGGCGCCGAACACTGCCAGCTTTCCCTTATGCTCCGGCATGGACAGCACCGCAATGGCTCCTGCCTGGGCCAGCGATTCCACCTGAAGAACTCCCGGCATTATAGGACGTCCGGGGAAATGGCCCTGAAAATAATATTCATCTTCAGTGACGAACTTGGTCGCCACTATGGACTTTCCCTCTTCCAGCTCTTCCACCTGATCCACCAGCAGGAAAGGCTCTCTGTGAGGGATTATTTCCTTTATCTCCTCTTTGTTCAGCAGCATCTTTACACCTCATTATCCTTCGTATTTCTTAACTATAAGCGTACCGTTGTGACCTCCGAAGCCCAGAGAATTGGACATCACGTACTTTACCTGCGCCTTGCGTCCGGCGTTAGGAACGTAGTCGAGCCCCAGCTCCGGATCAGGCTTTTCCAGTCCTACAGTAGGCGGAATGAAGCCGTCCTCCACCACCTTGGCGCAGATGGCTGTTTCCAGTCCTCCTGCCGCTCCCAGCAGGTGTCCTGTCATGCTCTTGGTGGAGCTTACGGGAACCTTGGTGTCCTCGCCGAATACCTTCTTGATGGCGATGGTCTCAAAGGCGTCGTTATAAGGAGTTCCTGTTCCGTGGGCGTTGATGTAGTCTATGTCATCAGCCGATATTCCCGCATCGTCTATTGCCATCTTCATCGCCTTGGCAGCGCCTTCTCCGTCCGGTGCAGGTGAAGTGATGTGATATGCATCGGAGGTTGCGCCGTAGCCCACTATCTCGCCGTAGATCTCAGCGCCTCTTGCCAGAGCATGCTCAAGCTCCTCCAGCACCAGTATTCCTGCTCCCTCGCCAAGTATGAAGCCGTCTCTTTCCAAGTCAAACGGCGTTGAGCATCTGTCAGGGTCTGTTCTGGTGGACATGGCTGTCATGTTGGCAAAGCCCGAAAAGCATACAGGACAGAATACCGACTCGGCAGCTCCTGCCAGAACAACGTCGTTGTAGCCGTGCTTTATGTTTCTGTACGCCTCTCCTATGTTATGCGTACCGGCGGCACATGCCGAAACTATACCCATGCTGGCGCCCTTTGCATTGAACTCCATGGAGATGTTTCCGGATATTCCGTTGGGCATTACCATAGGTATCATCATGGCGGAGGCCCTTGCCATATTATCCTTTTTAACGCATTTGATAACTTCGCTTTCGAGGGTTATAACGCCTCCTATACCTGTACCGCAGTATACTCCGAATCTGTCAGGGTCCACATTTTCACCGCTGACGATACCGCTGTCTGCCACTGCTTCTCTGGCTGCGGTCAGTGCGAACTGGGCAACTCTGTCGAGACGCTTCGCAGCTCTCTTGTCACCGAAATCGTAATTCTTGACTTCCGCACCCATTCTAACCTTGTGGTGCTCCAGATCGAAGAGCGTCACCTCGGCGATGCCGTGTCTGCCGTTCTTTATGGAATCCCACATGTCCTCAACGTTGTTTCCCACAGGGGATACAACGCCCAAACCTGTTATTACTACTCTCTTTTCCATTATTATCTCCTTTTGACAAATGGCCTTCCGGCCCGTGTTTCCGTTATCCTACATTATTATTCCGCCGTCTACGCTTAGAACCTGCCCCGTGATGTACGCACCCATGTCTGAGGCAAGGAAAAGCGCAGCGTTGGCTATATCCTCCGGCTTTCCCATCCTGCCCAGAGTTATGCTCTTTGCGGCCTGCTCCTTCTGCTCCTCCGTCAGCACAGCCGTCATATCCGTCTCTATGAATCCCGGAGCTATGGCGTTTACCCTGATGCCACGTCTTCCCAGTTCCTTGGCTGCGGACAGCGTCATGCCGACGATGCCTGCCTTTGAGGCGCTGTAGTTCACCTGTGCCGGATTTCCCTTGAGGCCCGATACGGACGCCATGTTTATTATTACTCCCGTCCTCTTCTTCACCATCATGGCTGACAGCTCCTTCATCATGTAAAAGGCGCCGCTCAGGTTGGCTCTGATGACCTTGTCAAAGTCTTCAGGTCCCATTCTCATCATCAGCTTATCGTTGGTTATGCCTGCGTTGTTCACCAGGATATCAACCTTGCCGAAAAGCTCCTTCACCTTGGCTGCCGCTTCAGCCGCAGTTTCAGGCTCCGATATATCGCCCTTGAGCAGGTGGACCTGTGTGCCGTATTTCTTCAGCTCCTCCACCGTCTTTGCCGCTTCCTCGTCGTTGCTTCTGTATATGAGCATCACGTCGGCTCCGTTGCGACAGAAGGCTTCCGCTATGGCTTTTCCTATGCCTCTCACGCCTCCTGTTATAACTGCTGTTTTATCCTTTAACATCTCTTTTCTCCATTTCCGCTGCTGCCTAAAGGCTCTGCTGCAGCTTTTCACTGATGGCCGTCACTGCGGCATCGAGAGTTTCCGAATTTTCCACGTTGAGTGCCATGATATCGGGACATGTCTTCTTAGTGAAGCCCGTAAGCGTCTTTCCCGGTCCCACTTCTATTATCATCTCAACTCCGTCCGCCTCGAATCTCTTTATTATTTCCTCCCAGTAAACGGGGCTCATGGCCTGCTTTGCCAGCACCTCTGTAAGGTGCTCGGCAGAATCCTTTCCTTCCGCACCCTTCATGATGTCGTCTGCCGTGGTGTTGGCGTAGACCTTAGTATGAGGCGCTTTCAGCTCCGCAGCCTTCAGGACGTCTCTCAGCTTTTCCGCTGCAGGCACCATCATAGGGCTGTGAAATGCCGTGCTTACTCCCAGCGGAATTGCCTTCACCTTTCTTTCCTTGGCTGCTCTTCTGAATCTCTTGAGGGCCGCCTTATCGCCTGCCACTACAGTCTGTACAGGTGAGTTGAAGTTGACGCCTTCGAGGATGCCGTCTTCTCTGGCTTCCTCCACGGCCTCCAGCACTGCCGCACGGTCTCCCATGCCTGCCGCCATGCCGCCCTTTGCATTGCCTTCTTCATCGAGACCTGCCTGCTGCATCAGCGCACCCCTCTTGGATACTATGTCTATTCCCTTTGATATTTCGTCTATGGCTCCTGCCGCCGTCAGCGCCGAATACTCGCCCAGGCTGAAGCCTGCCAGAGCTGTGATCTCCAGCTTGTCTGCCAGACCTTCCTCCGCCAGCTTATCCATGAGGGCTCTGTATGCCGCCATGGTCGTCGTGTATATGGTAGGCTGTGTCACATGCGTCTGCTTGAGTGTTTCCTCGTCTCCCTCAAAGCACCAGTCCTTTACCTGCTGTCCTGCCATATCGAATATTTCCGCAGCTCCGGGATATCTCTCGTAGAGATCCTTTCCCATGCCGCTATACTGAGCGCCCTGCCCTGCAAATACTATTCCTATCTTCATATATTTTCTCTGCCTCCGTAAACATTTCACTTATTATCTCCGCTGCAGGCTGCTGTTTGCTGATTAGGCCTGCTATCTGTCCCGACATTACCGAGCCGTAATCCATGTCGCCCTCCACTACTGCCGCATAGAGCTTTCCGATGCAAAGGGCATTTATCTCTTCCTCGTCGGCGTTTTCCTTTTCCAGCTTCAGCACCTGTCTTGAAAGCTTGTTCTTGATGACTCTGACAGGGTGTCCCGTGGATCTTCCCGTGGCCACCGTATCTGTATCCTTGGCTTTGATGACTGCGTCCTTGTAGCTCTGTGCCACCGTACATTCCTCTGCAACCAGGAATCTCGTTCCCACCTGAACGCCTTTGGCTCCCAGCATATATGCTGCTGCGATGCCTCTTCCGTCGGCTATGCCGCCGGCTGCTATGACAGGTATGCTGAGGGCATCTGCCATCTGAGGTATCATCGCCATGGTGGTGGTCTCGCCTATGTGACCTCCGGCCTCTGTGCCTTCCGCCACTACAGCGTCAGCCCCTGCTCTTTCCACTCTCTTGGCAAGAGCCACCGATGCCACTACAGGTATCACCTTGATGCCGTTTTCCTTGAGGCGTGGAATGTACTTGCCGGGATTTCCTGCTCCTGTGGTTATTACCTTGACCTTTTCCTCGCATACGACGTCCATCAGCTCGTCCACGTTGTCAGCCAGCAGCATGATGTTGACTCCGAAAGGCTTGTCGGTCATTTCCTTTGTCTTTCTTATCTCTTCTCTGAGCCACTGTGCTGTCTGGCCTCCTGCTGCGATTATACCCAGCCCGCCGCCATTGCTTACCGCTGCCGCCAGATGGCAGTCAGCTATCCTTGCCATGGCTCCCTGGATCACAGGATATTCACTTCCTAAAATCTCACATACGTTTATCATATTTCCTCCTGTTTCAGGCGTCTCATCCGCCTTCTCTCTACATTGGAATAACGATGTCTTGCTATACCGTGCCGCTTATGTCAAGTCCTGCCGCTACCACTCGATGATGGCTCCTGCTGCACAAAGTCCTCCGCCGAATCCCATGACTGCCACTATATCGCCCTTCTTGAGCTTTCCTGTCTTCTGCAGGTCGTAAAGCGCCATAGGCACCGTGGCCGAAGAAACGTTGGCGCTTTCCGCTATGCTTATCTGGAATTTTTCCAGAGGCTGACCCAGCTTCTGAGCTGCAGCATGGATTATCCTGCCGTTGGCCTGATGAGGAACGAACCAGTCCACATCGTCCAGCGTCTTGCCTATCTTCTCAAGGGCTCCCTTGGTAACCTCCTCGATGGCGTTCACCGCAAACTTGAACACGGCGCGTCCTCTAAGGTAAAGCGGCACAGGCGTAAGGTCGTCTTCCCAGAACGGCGGGTTGATGTAGTTTGCCTTGCAGTGGATAACGCTCTTCTCGTCGTCGTAATTCTTGATGTAGGTGCTGAGGATTCCCTTGGCCTCAGGGTCGTTTTCCAAAACTGCAGCTCCCGCCCCGTCTCCGAAGAGTATGCATGTGCCCCTATCTACCCAGTTGGTTATTCGCGTAAGTCTCTCCGTTCCTATTACCAGTGCTCTCTTCATACCGTTGGTCACGGAGCCGCCTGCGGCGCTTCCCTTCATCAGCGATTCGGCGATCCAGAGGCCGTATACGAAGCCGCTGCATGCCGCGTTGATGTCAAATGCCACTGCGTTGGGCAGATCAACTGCCATTTTAACCTCTGCCGCCATGCTCGGCGTTATGTGATCCGGCGTTATCGTCGCCACGATCACCAGATCTATGGTTTCCTTGTCGATTCCCTCAAGAGCCTGCTCTGCTGCTGCCTTTGCCAGATCAAGTGAAGTCTCCGTAGTTGCCACATGTCTCTGAGATATGCCTGTTCTTTCCACTATCCATTCATCGGTGGTATCTATATATTTTGACATATCATCATTGGTTATCACTTTTTCGGGAAGGCACTTGCCTACTCCGATTATCTTTACTCCCAATTCTCTTTCCTCCTTACTGTGTTGCCATAACTTCCATCATACATTGCTATAACTTATATCATTTATATACATTTATATATATTGCTTTGACTTTCAAATTGTTTGACTATCAAAGTATTTATCTGCATTTTACACTTTTTCATGCAAAAAGTCAATATACCGCCGGCTCCTCGATTGCGTCAATTTACTGTAGGAAAAAGATAGGCAGAATGCCCCTAAGATGTG
>CAUDEQ010000056.1 GCA_958448635.1 uncultured Bacillota bacterium
TACATAAAAAGGGCGCCGCACTAACGATTTTTTTCGTTAATGCGACAGCCCCTTTATAATGAGCTTATTAAATTGAAATGGAGCGGATGATGGGAATCGAACCCACAACTTCAGCTTGGGAAGCTGAGGTTTTGCCACTAAACTACATCCGCATGTATATTCAGCATGCATGACCTCACATGAAATGGTATATACATTTTGCATGTGTATTGATTTTAACATTTAACTGCCTGATTGTAAACACCTGTGTCGCTCTTCTCTTCGCAGCACGATTAAATTCTGCTGCCATATTATCGCTGCATCACAAAAAAACTCTGCAGCCTGTACAGAGTTTTTTTTAAATCAAACTAAACCAATCTATTTCCCGATATCATCCTGCTTCTCTATTTTGGCAGATTTAGCGGAACGCTTGAGTCTGCTGTTGGCAGCTCTGAGATTCCTGTTCTCCTGCTGAAGCTTTTTTATTATGCGACGCTGCTCCTCCACCTGCTCCATGAGGCGCATCTCTCTCACGCCTCTGTGAAACCTTACAGCCTCGCCATCAGCCCTGCTGTCCTGCTCTCTGTTTCCCCCTGCCTTCTCACCAACGCTTTCGTCAAGTATGACTCCGCCGTACAGCCCCAGCGTACCGGATGCATACGATTCCTTCCATCTGGCACATGCTCTCTCGATGCGCTTTGAGCCGAGAATTTTTATATCAAATCCGGCAGCCCGAAATATATCCACCGGCCTGCAGCCTTTAAGATACTGCACCATGAAATTCTTTTTAAAATCCTCCGTGTATATTATCCTGTGCTCATTGACAGCTTCGACATTGGGATTTTCCCTCAGGAGCTTCACTTCCGTTTCCGTCAGCTTTCCTCTTCCCATACTGTGTCCCTTCCTGCCCATCTTTCAGGGCGATTTACCATTGTGTCTGCGTACTGCTGTCAATGACCATGCCGTGCTTCACAGGCTTTTCCGGGCCTTTACATGATAGAAACCTTTGTCTGCCTCCTGAAATATCTCTGCGCAGATAACTATCCGAGAATCTCTCTCAAAATGAATGTATGTTTTATTCTAGCCTATTTTTAATTGTATATTTACTCTTCAATTTTGTCAACAACTTCATTTTACATAATCTTAACATTCTGTTCCGGAAGCCTTTGCATCAAAAAAGGGCGCCGCACTAACGATTTTTTCGTTAATGCGACAGCCCCTTTGATTCATATTATGATCTATCCGTCACCTGCCGGACACTATCTTGTAATACGCGTTTGACGTTATGCGATATACCACCACATAGAACAGCGCGAATACCAGGATGCTTATGGCTGTAGTGACGATCAGAAGTCTGACATCCATCAGCCCGAAGAGCATCAGCATCTTGTTCAGCAGCGGAAATGCGAATGCCAGATGAATCGCTGCGATGCACAGCGGCAGGAAGAATACCGTCAGCAGCTGGGAATTGATGCTCTTCCTTATATCCCTTGCAGTCATTCCCACCTTCTGCATTATGTCGAAGCGGGACTGATCCTCGTATCCCTCCGACACCTGCTTGTAGTAGATGATAAGCACCGCCGCCACTATGAACACTATGCTCAGCATGCTTCCAAGGAAAAACAGGCTTCCGTACATTCCGTAAAAATCATCCTCCCTGTCTATGCGGCTTTCGCAGTATGCTGAGAAGCCCTGGCCTTCGTCGCCCATTTCCGCAAATGCATTTTCCAGATCCTCGCAATAGCTGATCTCCTTATCGCCGGAAAGCGCCGTATCATATCCGTATACCCACTGAATCGTATGATACTCTGCCTTTTCCACGATGCTTCCTGCCACGGCTTCGAAATCGTCCGTTATCACAGTCACCGTCGGCATCACATTTACGGCAGAGCCTATCTCGCTTTCAGGCTTATCCATGGCGGTGGCTTTCAGCTTCGTTCCATCGCTGAAGGATAGAAAGCTGCCGCTTATGCTGCCCTTGTCGAAGTATACCAGCCTGCAGTTGACAAGGCTATACAAAGCCTCCAAAAAGGAGATAAGATTGAATTTGATGTGGTTCCAGCTGACACAATAATCACAGTTCCTGAAGGAGTTATTGTAATAAACAACACAACTCAAGATATAACTGTAAACGGCAATGTTGTTGCTGCAGGTGAAGAAATCACACCAGAAGCAGATAAGCCTGTAGACCCGCCTGCAAAGCCTGAATCGTCCCCTGCTACAGGCGATGAAAGCAGCGTAGCTCTGATGGCTGCTCTGATGGCTCTTGCAGCTGTAGGTATGACCGGGACTGTTTTCGCAAGAAGAAGACATCAGTAACCGGATGCATATCCAGTTAATATGTCGGTATGACGCGATATCTAAAAATTAAATACAACAAAACTGCCTCGGAATATTCCGAGGCAGTTTTTATTCAACATATATCATTTCGGCAAGCCTTCAATGATTGTTTCAATTCTTCATTTTAAATCATCGAAAGCATTGCATCGAAGAAATCCTAAGATAGTCTATGATGCCATATGCATACCGTTGTCTCACGCCGTGGGGCTGGCGTCCTTGAATTCTTTTCCGTGAAAGTCGGAGCCGCGGGTGATGTGAAGATGATATTTTTCCGCTATGGCGACGAATCTCATGGTCTGCTCATGGTCCTGGTCAGGGTGATAACATTCCAGACCCTTGAGCCCGCAGAGCTTAAGCTTTCTGATTATATCATCCATGTTATCGTAGAATTCCTCGCTTCCGGGCGCTCCAACGCCTCTGGTCTGGATGGGGTGGGCCAGCACTGCGATGCCTCCGGCGCCGTTTATCAGGGATATGGCCTCCGCAGCAGGGAGCTTTTCCTTCTTAATCTTCCTTGCCGCGTCGCTTCCCAGCAGGCTGCCTTTTCTGAAGGCCTCAGCCGGCTCCTCTATATAGCCCTTTTTCCATAAGGCTCTGGCGATGACAGGCTTTCCGATAAAACCGTTGGGCTGAACATTTTGCAGATCCTCCATGGAAATATCGCAGCCCATTTCCTTCAGCAGAGCTATCAGCTTCACGTTCCTGTCGTCACGGCTTTTTTTCAGCCTCTTCAGCACAGCTGCCAGCTCACGGTTTTCGACATCGATGTGATATCCCAGAATGTGAAGGCCTATGCCCTCCTCCGTCTCCGTTGCCAGCTCGATACCGGGTATGACCTTTAATTCAGCAGTCTCTCCGGCGATGAGCGCCTCCTTGATGCCGTCCACTCCGTCGTGGTCGGTTATGGCTATCATGTCGTATTCCAGCTCCTTTGCCTGCTTCACGATTTCCACAGGCGTCGCCTGTCCGTCGGAATAGCTGGTATGGATGTGAAAGTCAACCTTGTACTCGTCCATCTTCTATACTCTGTCGTAAAGCAGCCCCTGCGCCACTTCTTCGGCAGCTTCCTTTCCTTTTATCTCCTCCACCAGCTTAAGAGCGAACTCCATCGCCAGCGCGGGCCCCATTCCCGTTATGATATTGCCGTCCACTGTGACATTTTTTCCCGTGGCATTTCCGCCGACCAGATGCGACTCCATGCCGGGATAGATGGTGGCATTCTTTCCTTCAAGGATTCCGCAGGCGCCGAAAACCTGAGGCGCTGCACAGATGGCAGCCAGCTTCTTGCTGCTGTCAGCTGCAAAGCACTTTACATGCTGACGGAGACCTTCGTGAGCCTGAAGATTGTCAGCCCCCGGAAGACCTCCCGGCAGAACGATCATACTGCACTTTGCATGATCTGTGTCCTCATACAGGATATCCGCCTCGATGTTCACTCCGTGAGTACCCTTCACCATTCTGTCTCCGGTCACGGACACGGTCTGAACCTCCACGCCTGCCCTTCGCAGCAGATCCACCGATGTGAGAGCCTCCACCTCCTCGAAGCCCTCTGCAAGATAAACATATACCATAAGCAATTCCTCCTTTTACATATAGATAACGGGACGCAATGATACGTCCCGCTGTTTTGCATTGATTTCGCCGGCTTTCGCCATGATGCCGGGCTCGTACTTATTCCCGATCTTTTATATCGCTGCCGTCTATGGCCGCTACCTGTCTTCCCTGAAGTACGGAAGACCCAGGCTTTCAGGCGGCTGATCCTCTCTCCTCTTTCTCACGCTGGTGAAGATGAGAACGATGATGGTGACGATGTACGGAAGCATCTTGTAAAGCTCCTTGGTGGCCATGCCTGCGCCCGGCAGGAACAGGTGAAGTATGTAAAGGCCGCCGAATACTATGGAGCCGAAAATTGCCAGATTTGGCTTCCAGAGCGTGAAGATAACCAGCGCTATAGCCAGCCAGCCTCTGTCTCCGAAGGCATCGTTGGACCACACGCCGCTGGCGTAATCCATAACGTAGAACAGACCGCCGAGGCCTGCTATCATGCAGCCTATGCAGATGGCGAAGTACTTGTATCTGTTGACGTTGATGCCGGCAGCGTCTGCCGTGGCAGGATTTTCGCCTACCGCCCTCAGATGAAGGCCTGTCCTCGTCCTCTTCAGCACATATGCCGTTACTATGGCGATGGCGATGGCAAGATAGGTGAGGAATCCGTATGACAGGAATATTTTCCCGAACCAGCCCAGGTCATCTGCAAAAGGCAGGCTCCTGCTGAAGAATTTGCTGGTCTCTGAAAGAGCTATGGAAGGAACGGCTCCTCCCGTCAGCTTTATCAGCGAGCCGCCGAAGAAGTTTCCGAAGCCCACGCCGAAGGTGGTCATGGCAAGACCCACTACATTCTGATTGGCTCTCAGCGTTACAGTCAGCACGCTGAAGATAAGACCCATCAGCAGCGAGCCAAGAAGACATGAAAACATCGGAATGAATATGGCCAGGAAAGGATTGAGGGGGCCGGTGCAGCTCTGCTCGTACAGAAACGAGCCTATTACTCCGCTTATGCCTCCCACATACATTACTCCCGGAATACCCAGGTTGAGGCTTCCCGCCTTTTCGGAAATCGTTTCTCCGGTACAGCCGTAAAGCAGCGGCATGCCCTGCATTACAGCACGAGGAATGAACGCAACTAAATCAAACATTTACGCTTCCTCCTTTCCTGATTTTTTCCTTATGTGAACCTTGTAGTTTATAAAGAATTCGCATCCGATGATAAAGAACAGGATTATTCCCGTAAGTATATCAGCGAAGGATTCGTTAAGTCCGAATATGGTGGAAATCTCGCCTGCTCCCTGCTCCAGGAAAACTATCAGCAGGCTGGCGAAGATCATGGCGATGACGTTGAACTGTGCCAGCCATGAAACCATGATTCCCAGGAAGCCTCTGCCGCCTGCCAGCGTGGTGGTTATGGTATGGTCGATACCTGAAACCATCATCCATCCGGTGAAGCCGCATATGGCTCCCGACAGCAGCAGCGTCCTTATTATGACTCTGTCAACCTTGATGCCTACGTAAAGAGCCGTCTTCTGGCTCTCGCCCACTACGGATATCTCATAACCGTGCTTGCTGTACTTGAGATAAACGTACATGGCGGCGGTTATGATCGCCACGAATATGATAACCAGTATATAGCTGTTGGTCCCTATGTACGGAAGCCAGCCGGCCATGGTGGACTGGTTTATGATCCCGACGTTTCCTGAGCCCTTTGGAACTTCCCAGAGGATTATGAAATATGCCACCAGCTGTATTGCCACGTAGTTCATCATCAGCGTGAACAGCGTCTCGTTGGTATTCCACTTTGCCTTGAAAAATGCCGGTATCATCGCCCATATGGCTCCGCAGATTATCGCAGCCACAAGGCATATTATTATCAGAAGCCAGCTTGGAATGGTGTCGCCCATGTATATCATGCAAAGGGCAGTTGCCCATGCACCCATCAGTATCTGTCCCTCTGCACCCAGGTTCCAGAACTTCATCTTGAAGGCAGGCGTCAGCGCCAGTGCGACGCAGAGGAGCAACGCCAGCTCCTTTAAGACTATCAGGGTTTTTCTTTCCGTGCCTATGGCTCCGTATATCAATGTGCCGAATACGCTGAAAGGGTCGAGGCCTGTCAGCAGCATGGTGACTATGGCGCATACTATGAGGGCTGCCAGTATCGCTCCGATCCTGATGGCCCATGTCTTTTTCATAGGCAGCTCTTTTCGCTTGGTGATATGCAGCAGCGGTTCTTTATTCAGTTTACTCATTGCCTGCACCTCCTCCAAGCTTCGTCATCATCATACCTATCTCGTTCTTGTTGGCTGTTCTGCCGTCAACTACTCCGCTGACCTTTCCTTCGCACAAAACAAGGACTCTGTCGCTTAGCTCCATGAGAACGTCCAGGTCTTCTCCGACGTATATTACTGCCACTCCCTTTTTCTTCTGCTGATTAAGCAGATCGTATATCGTATATGAGGAATTTATATCCAGTCCTCTTACTATGTATGCGGAAAGAAGCACCGTAGGGGCTGAGGATATCTCTCTTCCCACCAGTACCTTCTGGACGTTTCCTCCCGACAGCTTTCTTACAGGCGTGGAAAGGCTTGATGTGCTGACGTCCAGCTCGTCCACAACCTTTTCAGCCAGCTTTCTCGGCGTCTTTCTGTCGGTGAACATGGACTTGCCCTTTCTGAAGGATCTGAGCATCATATTGTCCGTCAGATCCATATTTCCCACAAGGCCCATACCCAGTCTGTCCTCCGGAACGAATGAAAGGGATACGCCCATGGCTGCGATCTGAAGAGGGTCCTTTCCTATCAACTCTTCTCTGCTGTCGTCATCGTTCACGTATTTTATCGTGCCCTTTTCCACAGGCTGAAGTCCTGCTATGGCTTCCAGCAGCTCTTTCTGGCCGCAGCCCGATATGCCGGCTATACCCAGGATTTCTCCTGAGTTGGCTGTAAAGGACACATCGTCCAGTTTCAATATGCCGTCCTGACTTCTGACTGTCAGGTTTTCTATCACGATACGCGGCTTAGGGTTTACCGGCTCAGGTCTGTCTATGTTGAGGCTTACCTCTCTGCCTACCATCATGTTGGTCATCTCCTGCTCGTTGGTCTCGGCAGTTATCATTTCCCCTACGAATTCTCCCTTTCTCAGCACTGCCACACGGTCCGATATTTCCAACACCTCGTGGAGCTTGTGGGTGATTATCACGACAGTCTTGCCTGACTTCTTCATGTTTCTCAATATGGCAAACAGCTTTTCCGTTTCCTGAGGAGTAAGAACTGCCGTAGGCTCGTCGAGGACAAGTATGTCTGCGCCTCTGTACAGCACCTTTACGATCTCCACCGTCTGCTTCTGTGAAACCGACATGTTGTAGATCTTCTGATCCGGATCTATGTCAAAGCCATATGTTTCGCATATTTCACGTATCCTTGCCGCCGCCTTCTTCTGATCCAGCCTGCCCTTTTCATTGAGACCCAGGATGATGTTCTCGGTGGCGGTAAATACGTCCACCAGCTTGAAGTGCTGGTGTATCATGCCGATGCCATGCTCGAAGGCCTCTCTCGGCGAATGGATGGCTGCGGCTTTTCCATTGATATATACTTCTCCGCCGTCAGGATAATAAATACCCGACAGCATATTCATGAGCGTGGTCTTGCCGCTGCCGTTTTCCCCCAGCAGTGACAATATTTCACCACGATAAATGTCAAGATTTACTTTATTGTTTGCTTTTACTGTACCAAATATTTTCGTGATGTCCCTCATGGACACAGCCACTTCTCTATTGGCCAAGCTCATCAACACCTTTCTTTTAACAAATAGGTTCCGCTCTTATAACATGATTATTTCCGCCGATATTTTTCGGCGGAAAGATATGCATGTATTATCCCTTTTCCCACATTCAGTACAAACTACGAAAACCCCGGACAAGCCGGGGCTTTCGTTGAAATATTTCTGCTTAGAATTTAGTGTCAAGAAGATTGATGCCGTCGATCTGAAGATCGAAGTAAGGAGCTGATCTGAATTTCGATTCTCTGAAGGCTCCGTCTTCGATGGCTTCTGTATCAGGTGTCATATCTGCATCTGTATCAACGTCAGCCATGTATGAGCTGATGGCTGCTCCATCAACTGTGAAGGTTGCGATATCGAATACGTTAACTTCGCCTGAAATCAGCTTAGCCTTGATCTCTTCAATCTTGTCAGCTGTTCCCTCAGCTGCAACATCTTCATTGATGTCTGTCAGAACTACTGAGCCTGTATCGAGAGTTCCTGTCCAGTCAGCATCAATGGCTTCGTCGTTCTGAGCTGCCTTTATAGCATATACATAATAAGGAGTCCAGTCGATTCTCGATGAAACTATGAATGTCTCAGGGCATGCATCCAGTGTGCTTCCGTTGTATGATACGTTAGGAACGCCTGCGTTTTCACATGCTGTAGGAGCTCCCATGGAGTCTGCATGCTGTGAAATCAGAACGCATCCGTCGTTTATCAGCTTGTTTGCCGCTTCCTTTTCGAGGGCTTCATCATACCATGAGCCTGTGAATGTTACGTCCATTGTAACGGAGTCACAAACAGAACGTGCTCCCAGGAAGAATGCAGTGTAGCCTGAAACTACTTCGGCATATGTGAAAGCGCCTACATATCCCATCTTAGCCTGATCTGCAGTGATGTCGCCGTTTTCGATCATTTCGTTGAGCTTCATTCCTGCAGCAACGCCTGCCAGGTATCTGCCTTCATAGATAGAAGCGAAAGCGTTATGATAGTTGTCAAGTCCTTCTGTGTGAGCTCTTGTACCTGTTGAATGGCAGAATTCAACTTCAGGGAAGTCCTTAGCTGCCTGAATCATGTACGGCTCATGACCGAATGAATCGGCAAAGATGATGTCACAGCCTGCGTCAACCAGCTCGGCAGCTGCGTCATAGCATTCCTGACCTTCAGGAATATTTGTCTTGAGAACAGGTGTAACACCCAGCTCTTCACATGCAGCATTTGCAGCGTCGATGAAGTTCTTATCGTAAGTTGAGTTCTCATCGTGCAGGCAGATGAATCCAACCTTGTAGCCGGAATCTTCTCCGCCGCCGCAGCCGGTCAGAGTCACCGAGAACGCGAAAATCATCATAAGTGCAAGTACTAATGATAATACTTTCTTTTTCATTTTTCTCCTCCTTAAAATGAAAACAAGTTTAATAAAAAAACAACAAAGACAGGCACGAAACCTGTTTTTTCCCATACACTGAGTTTACCTTCTCGGGCTGCCTATGTCAATAAAAATTCGAGGCTTTCCGAGGATTATCACGCTTATTCTGCGTCAAAAAACAGATAAAGTCCGTGAAACACGAACTTTATCCTCATATCATTTAAATATTATTCGTCCATCTTCAATGCGGTCGATGACGGCCAGGGATTCTACCCTGTAGCCCTTTTCTCTCAGCCTCCGGCTGCCGCCCTGAAAGCCCTTCTCTATGACGGCGCCCACGCCGACCACATGGGCGCCTGCCTGCTTTGCAATATCCGCCAGCGCCAGCGACGCCTGCCCGTGGGCGAGAAAGTCATCTATTATAAGCACCTCGTCTCCCTCTTCGAGAAATCTCTCCGAAACTCTGAAAAGCGATACAGTGCCCTTGGTGAAAGACCTGGCCTCCGCCACGTACGATGCTTCCGTCATGGTGTTGGGCGCTGCCTTCTTCGCAAATACCACAGGGGTATAGTCGAAAAACGGCGCAGTCATGCATGCGACTGCTATGCCGCTGGCTTCCACCGTCAGGATCTTGTTCACACGGCATCCTTCAAAGCGACTGCGGAATTCCTTTCCGATGGCCTCCAGAAATCTTACGTCCAGCCTGTGATTCAGAAAGTGATCCACCTTCACTATTTCGGTACCTATTGCGACTCCTTCTTTAAGTATCTTTTCCTTGAGTTCCTTCATTTAAAGTTCCTTCTACAGTTTACTACAGATGTTAGTCTTCCTTGAACAGCTCTTCCAGTCCCTCAAAGGAGATTTCCTCTACAGGAGCCTTCTTCTCTTCCTTTTTATCTTCTTCATTGCCTTCCTCTGCCGGAGCATCCTCAGTCAGATCAGGCAGCTCTATCTCTATATCTTCAAGGCTGAGCTCCTCTATAGGCAGCGGCTCGGATTCAGGAATTAGACTGTCTGCGGAAATCAGGTCCTCCAGTACGAAGGCTTCTTCTGCAGGCTCTTCCGTATGTGCCTCCGGTGCAGCTTCGGCATCCGGCTCAACTACTGCTTCAGGAGCTGCCGTCTCTGCTGCAGCAGGCTCAATAACCGCTTCCTCTGCAGGCTCGTCTATAACGATTGATTCAACCGCTACAGGCTCCTCAACCACGCTCTCCACTTCTATCTCCGATGATGGAAAATCAACGGCATCAAGATCGTTCATCATCTTCCATTCGGCCTTGTCGTCGTTAGGAAGCTTGCTCTTGAGGCTGTCCATCTTGCCGGCAGTCCTCAGGATATTAGTCTTGATTTCCTCGAATTCACCCTCCATTGAATTAATCTGCTGGGTGAATTTATTCTTTGTGGCCATTGCCTTTTCTCTTTCTGCCTCAACCTCTGCCTTCATGGCAGCCTTTTCTGCTTCGAAGGCTTCTCTGGCAGCAGTAAGCTCAGCAATCATGGCCTGCTTTTCCGCTTCCATATCTATTCTCAGCTGCGAAAGCTCTTTTTCCTGAAGAGCCACCTGTTCCTTACCCTCAGCCAGGATGGTTTCAACCTCTGTCTTGGCCTGTGAAATAATATCGTTGCTGCTCTTCTTTGCTTCCATTATCAGACTTACATACAATTCATTGTTTTCATCGTACTTCTGATATCTGTCCTTGAGCTGTCCCAGTTCACTTTCATATGCGTTTTCCAGTTCTTCAATGCTCTTTTCATACAAATCACAGAGCTGCTGCATACAATCATAAACATCGTCTTTATCAAAGCCTCCGTCTGCACTTTTCTTTATGTCCATGCTTTTAAGAAGCCCTATTACCGTCTCGCGCCTCTGTTCAGTTAATGCATTTCTATTCATTTTCAAACCTCTTCTTCTTTTTAAATATATCGTATGCTAAAACATTAAACCGTCTGCCTAGACGTTATACAGCTATAAATCATTATAACATCTGTATTCTGGTTTGTCTTCCTTAATTTGTAATTTTTTCACTTTTTTGTTGACTTTTACTACCTTACGGGGTTACCATAATCTAAAAGCATCTGTTTTAAGAGGCTTGTTTTGCACGAAAAAAAACTGTAAAGCTGAGGTTATTATTATGAAAACAATAGAACTCAAGGCAGGCGGGCAAATCGCCCGGTTCACCACAAAATCCGTGACGTTTGACGGTAAGGAATACTTTTATGCAGACATGTCGCATGTAATAAACAATACTGAAGCACATGCATATATATTTACATATGAAGGCGAGACGAAAATTCTTCCTTACGAGGAAAAGGACTTAAAGATATTAAACGCCATCTTCAGTCAGGTACAGCAGCTTGAGCAGAAGAAGCGTGCAAAGGCGCAGGCAGCGGCTGATGCCGCAGCTTTGGCACAGCGTCAGAATACATCGGAGGCAGTCAGCCCTGATCCATATGCAAAGGCAGGGGCAGCTGCAGCTCCTCAGTCGGAAGCTGCAGCAGAGGCAGCAGTTTCCGAGGCACCATCTGATGAAAAGCAGGCTGATGCCGCAGAAGCAGACGCACAGGAGCAACAGGCTGAAGCTTCGGATAACAGCCGGCAGCCCGAAGACAAGAAGAAAAAGAAAAAATCATTCAGAGAGCGCTTCGGATTTGCAAAAAAAGAAGCAGCCCCTGAAAAGAATGCGGATGCACAAAACGCAGGCGGCGAAGGATCCGGCGATGCTGCTGAAGCATTGAACGACAAAGCCGCCACAGAAGCATTAAACGGCGGGGCCGCCGAGACTGAAAAGGCAGATGCAGCTCTTGACGATGCCAAGGAATCCGGTGAGGCCGCCGCTGAAAGCACTAACGCCAAGGCTGAAACAGCTGACGAGGTGAAAACAGACAATGCAGCTGAAACAGCTGACGAGTCAAAAGCAGGCGACGAAGCTGAAACGGCTGACGAGTCAAAAGCAGGCGACGAAGCTTCTTCCACAGAAGAGTCTTCCGAGCCTCAGACGAAGAAAGCTGACAAAGAACCCCTCAGCCCTGAAAAGAAAGCAAAGCTGAAAAAGTCAATAACCATATTTGCCATAATAATTGCAGCCGTTATACTCGTTTCCTTAGCCTACTACTTCATATTCGGAACCAACAACTCGCCAACGGAAAACGTCAACAACAATGAATCACAGCAGTACGAGGACATAGACCAGCTCATCGATGAGATGCAGTAGCGTCAATTATCAGCTCAATGCCGTACAACACGGCACAGCTATGAGACGGCAGAACTATAAGACAGCAGAACTATAAGACGGCACAGCCGGTTCTGCAATAATCTTGCGGTTCCTCCGGAACCGCTGCCTATTCAAAAATACTATGAGGACGCCCATACGAGGCGTCCTTTTTACATGCCCACATTTCCCGGCTACCATGCCCACATTTCCCAACTACACTGCCATGCTGCGAGATTACATCTGGATCAAATTCCACGAGCGCTTTCCACATCTGAATACTCCGGTCACCCGAATATGTGGAAAATCAATATAATACAGCATCGCTCACGAGCCATATTCCACATCTCAACTTCTCATGGCATGCATCTGTGGAATTTGCTGATGAATACTGCATCTTTTTCCACATATCCGCCTCTAAGACAAGCGCTTTGAGTTATGTCCGTATAATGGTGTAAATTCAAAATTAACAAAAGTTTGAGCCATGC
>CAUDEQ010000057.1 GCA_958448635.1 uncultured Bacillota bacterium
GATTGGCTGATTTAACTGAGCTCGTAGTGGTTGAATATTCTGGGCTCTAACAACATTTCCTCTACTCCTCTCATTTTAATAAGTTTTATAGTACATAGAATTATTAACGCAAATATATTGAGCAATAATTGTGCCAAACATAAAAAACACTTATTTCAACGTTTTTTTGATTAATGGGACGAAAAAATGGGATGAGTTTACACATTTCTTCCCGTAAACCCATCCCATTTTCTACTTTTTTCGGTCATTTTCCTATTATAATAGTATCACTAAATACGGATCTTCGCTCCACTTCGGCCACTTTTATATTCAATACAACCACTTTCCTTTAGCCTCTCCATAACCTTTCTTATCTCGTATTCAGAAACATCCTCTCCCTGTTCTTTTAATCTCCTATGTATTTCTCTCCTTCCCATGTTTCTTTCTTCTAATAATTTTAGTATCTTATATTCTATTTCATCTTTATCATCGCATCCTTCATTTATAACTATATTAACCTTTCTAATATAATCAGGAGCATCTTTGGCAGTGAGTTTTTTACCACTACTCATATATACCATATATTGTATGCAGTTTTTTAATTCTCTCACATTACCTCTCCAGTTATACCTCATCAACATTCCCATCAACTCATCATCAATCTCTAAAGCGTTGATTTTAAGTTCTCTAAACACCTCTTGAATCAAAAGCGGAATGTCACGCTTTCTTTCTCTTAATGCAGGCAAATGTAGTGGAATAACATTAAGCCTATAAAACAAATCTTCTCTGAAGGCTTTTTCTTCCACAAGACCAAATAAGTCTTGATTTGTAGCTGCAATAATCCTAACATCAATAGGAATTATACTATGTCCACCTATACGCATAACTTCACGTTCTTGCAAAACTCTCAACAGTTTTGCTTGTAATGCTTTAGGCATGTCTCCTATTTCATCTAAGAAAATCGTGCCTTTGTGTGCAATTTCGAAAAGACCCTTTTTCCCGGTTTTTTTAGCATCTGTGAATGCACCAGCCTCATATCCAAAAAGTTCACTTTCCAACAAAGTCTCTGGAAGAGCCGCACAATTGATGGCAACAAACGGCATTTCTTTTCTTTGAGAGCTATTATGTATTGACTGTGCAAACACCTCCTTACCCGTGCCACTTTCTCCGGTAATCAACACAGCCCCATCAACCGTTGCCATAGTTTTGGCTTTATTTATACATTCCAGCATCGTGTTATGCCTTGTTACAATCCTATCAAATGTATATTTTGCAATGTATCCTTGTTCCTTAATGCGCCGACTAATAGCAGCACTTTCTTCTTGCACTGCACTAATGTCTTTTAATATAACTAAATACGTTTTACTATCCTTAAACAAGTTTACCAATTTCTTTGTAATGATAACATTTTTTCCTATTTCATTTATTTCAAAAACTACATTCTCTAAAGTCTCCTCTGATAATAATAATTCTTTTAATTTACTTTGAAGCCCACTATCACTAACCGCACAATTTTCTAAATCTTTTTCATAAATATTCAAAAGCGTTAATAGACTTTTATTCCAATGCATTAATTTATTATCTTGATTTATAATTAGTACGCCATCTTCCATAACATTAAGCACTTCTTCATGAATATTTTTTATTAAAATATTATTTTTTAAAGTCGCTAAAATACTATTGTTGAGAGGAAATGTATTAAGAGAATACAACAATAGTTTTTGTTCTATTTCATCATCATATATGTGTAGTTTAGTCGCAATTTCCAACATAGTAGACATATCAATTACTGTCCACCCTATATCTATAACATTTGAAACTTGCTTTTGCGAATAAAATCTAAGGCCAGGAGTTACCGCTAGATCTATTCCTGAATTAACATGTTTTTCTATCTCTTCTTTTTTCGTTTCTTTATGAACAGGGATCCATTCAATATGTCTGACACCAATCCCTTTTAATACAGAGATAATGTTCATGCACGTCTCCATACTGTAGTCTATAAGCATGGCTTTTGTTCCATGCGGCAGTTCAAAAATACGTTTTAAATTTTCATAAATAAAAGTCCTTCTTAAATAAACAATTTCTGTATTAGCGTTAAGCCTAAAATGGATATGATTGTTCACATATTCATTAGAAACCACAACTAAATCTGCCTTTATACACTCCGGCAATTCATCATAAACGCAATATGCTTTCACTTCAATATAATCACCAAACAAATCGTTTATGTTATTTAAATACATTTCCTTTGCGCTTTTTTCTAATGTAATAAGTGCTAGTTTTTTTCTCACTGCAATTCTCCTTTATAAATTTTATTAACAAAACTAAATCTCACTTATATAAGCGTAATGTCAAAAGTCAAAAAATTCACCAGAAAAACACTTCATTTCCGGATACATCTTCTCGATCACTTCATCACCTGTACTTTTTACTTTACCAATGTCGATTTAATGTTAAAGACCTACCCACTTTATGCGCTCAAACATATCAACCTTTTCAGCAAAGTCTATAGCCTCTTTACGGTTGCCTTCCATGCTGTAGATTTTATCAATATCGCCATACATCAGGTTACTAAAATTCTTTACTGCTTTATCGATAATGCATTCTCAAGTCCTTTTTCAGCTAAAAATGAACAGATCTACATCTAAGATGTTACTTTAACTATACTTTTCACAAAAGAATATAATATTTTAGAAATATATTAATTTAGTACATTTTACTCTTTTTACAAATAATTTACAACGTCATGCAAGTAAATAATCTTTTTCGATTCATCAATAACATACAGCTTACTGAAGCTATCGGCAAAATATATGGGAACACAAAAGCCTCCCTCCTCTCTACCTTGTCTTTCAATACAAACCAAGTATCACGGGCAGGGTTGTTGTCTCCTTTAGTATAAATTTTGTTGTCTTGTATTCCCATGATACGACGGGGCTCCCGCAGTGTATTTTCTTTATCTTTAATTTTGAAGGTTATGCATTATTTTTACATAAAACTCAAAAGACACCGGATTTGAGTCAAACAAAAACTCCGCATATATTGCGGAGCAGCTACTTATCTGTCAAAAGCTTCTTCATACCCCTTTTGGGGTAGTCGTTCTTCCTGCTTTTGTTGGTCATTAACTTCTGTTATTCTTTCTTGCAAGGGTTTTCTTGTTTTTCTTCTGGTATACATACACTCCATCAATTTTCTCATTTCAGCATCAGTTAAAGTTGACCCTCGGCTCATGTACATATGATCTGGCGACCAATCACGCAGGTCCCAAACCGGCTCTTTGTGTTTGTCGTTGGCATTAGTGTTCCAACGAATGAGATTCAGTTCTTTCCTCCACCCAGTACTATGTTCCTTAAGCACGCCTACCTGTTCTACAATCTCAAAGCTAATTTCTCTGTCGTAACCATTCATCACTATCACGACTCCTTCTTCTGTAGCTTTATACCTTACAATATTAGAGCACCATTCTTCGGCTATTATGTATTCCCATTCCATATTAGCCGAAATTTTAACATTCCATATGTTTTTCCTATGCTTTATTTTTGTACAAAACTCAAAGTGCCTGTGGTTAGTGGATTTGATAATTTTGTACATGTTGGATGCGGGAGATTACCTGATATCGTACTTAGGCTGACCGCCGTTCCAGCTTACGATATTCAACTCCTTGTTCCAGCCTGTGGGATGGATGGATATGATCCCGATATGCTCCAGTATCTCAAACCTTACTTCTCTGTCAAACCCATTGTTCATCATAATGTTAAATCTCCTTTCACTCGTCAATTGTAAATAACTTGAAGCAATACCACTTTTTGTACCCATATAATACAATAAAAGGAATTTTTGTCAAATGGATTTTCGCATTCCGATCCAAAAAAGAAAAAGTGCCGATGTGTTCACATCGACACTCGTTATATATGATCATTATTATTCAGCTTATTTCATCGCAGCCTTGATCATAGCAGGCAGCTTTCTGCACTTTTATCATATTTTCGCACTGTATAAAAGTGCCTGCCATGGTACAAAAAACGACCCCGACGAAATAGTCGAGATCGTTAACATATGATATTTTGTTTTTAGAATGCCGCCTGTTCCTGCTGCTGTGCTTCCGGTATCGGCTCTATAAGAATTTCTTCCGGCACTGACTCCCCGTCAGTCATCATCTGTGAAGCTGTTGCGTCAAACGGTTCTTCAGCCACGTCGCTCTGCACGAAACCGTCGTCCATTTCAGAAGACATCATCTGCTGAGGCGCAGGCTGAGGTTCTTCTCTTCTGAAACGATTCCCCATGCGGCGTTTCTTCATAAGATCGAATATCTGACGCATCTCTTTCTCATGGAGGGTCACACCTCTTGACATATGCTCGTGATCAAGGTCCCAGTCTCGTATATCGTACTTAGGCTGGCCACCGTTCCAGCTGACGATATTCAGTTCCTTGTTCCAGCCTGTGGGATGGGTAGATATGATCCCAATATGCTCCAGTATCTCGAACCTTACTTCTCTGTCAAATCCATTGTTCATCATAATGTTAAATCTCCTTTCACTCTTCAATTGTAAATTACTTGAAGCAATACCACTTTTTGTAACCATATAATACAATAAAAGGAAATTTTTGTCAAATAGTTTTTGAGAGTACTTATTTATGCTTTTCCCACTAAAAAACGAGGACGGCTCACACCCGTCCTCGTCATATCATCTTTTTCGTTATTATTTCATCGCAGCCTTGATCATAGCAGGCAGCTTTCTGCACTTTTCTTCAGAGATAGAAGCTACCGATACTCTCAGTCCCTTAGCCAGCGGTACGATGAAGAGTCCCTGCTTTTCCAGTTCTGCGCTGATAGCGTCAGGATCTTCACATGGGATGGAGATGAAGAATCCTGCATCGAACGGTACTGTTTCAAGACCTGCTTCATGTGCAGCTTCTTCGAATGCACGGCCTCTGGCGATTAGCATATCTCTGTAATGAGCTCTTTCTTCGTTTACTCTTTCCAGAAGTCCCGGATCTCCATAGATCCTTGAGAGGATGACCTGTGCGACCTTTACACAAGCTTTTGTAGTATATAACATTTACCTGAATTATGCAAGGGTTTTCGCGAATTTTTTTTGCATTTTTTTATATCGAAAAATCCAGTGTTTTCAATGCTTACAGCCCGCCTTCTTCTTACACGTTTTTCGCTGTTTCTATTTTTTGTCCTTTTATGTATTTTGTCTTTTTTATGTTTTTTCAATATATTGATAAAAAGGCCCCTCATAACCGCTATATATTGTCGTTAAGCCCGGCTCCGCCTTTCTGCATCTTCAGTAAATGGTCGTCTTATCGTTAAATAAAAAATGTTGTACACCGGAGCCAAAAAAAGAAAATCAGCCAACATTTCTCGCAGAATCGCGGTACTTTTACAGTAAAAACAAGCTGTTGTTGGCTGATAGTATAATAAAAGAGATTTTAGACAACAGTATTGACAAAAAGTGTTGGCTATAACGAGTCATCACAAACAAACAGCCAACAAAAGGGCTTTCGATGGCAGATTTAAGGTAATATTTCAAAGAAATGTTGGCTGAATCGATGCAACAGCTTCAATCAGCCAACGAGACATATTTCGTAACGCCTACCTGCTTCGTAATGTTTTCATATTTCGTAACGCCTGCCTGCTTCGTAATGTTTTCATATTCGTAACGCCTGCCTGCTTCGCAATGTTTTCATATTCGTAACGCCTGCCTGTTTCGTAATGTTTTCATATTCGTAACGTATGCCTGCTTCGCAACGTCTGAATAAAAAACGCCGGTACCGTGAAGCATATGAAGCTTTCGGCGCAGGCGCATTTTGCATATTTATTTTACATGTATGGCTGTTCTGTCATCAATATCCAAGATTCTCGTTTACCAATACCACGTGCAGTCTGTCGTCTATGCCGGAAAACCTCGTCGTGGTTGTAATGCTGCAGATGGTCTGACCTTTTATAAGGCAGCTGCCGCACTTACCGGTCAACGCACAAGGCGTCTGCTTGTCGAGCCTGATGCAGTTAGGCGGGCATGCGTCGCACTTTATCCTGTCTACGGCGTCCTCTTCCTTCATCACGATTTTGTTGGCTCCTGCCACCAGAATCACCTTGTCAGGTCCGAAAGCGATGGCTGCCACTCTGTTTCCTGTGCCGTCTATATTGACGATCACTCCATCCATGGTGATGGCATTCAGGCTGGAAAGATACACATCGCTGAAGAGAGAGCGCTTTCTCAGCTCTATAGGTGTAGCGCCGTCCTCACCGGGTGCCATCGGATCGTTGACATCGTAGTTTCCCGCCTTCAGCATATCCTTGATGCCGATTTGATCAAGAGTCAGGGAGCCGCCCCAGGATACCTTGGAGCCCTCCGGTATCATAGCCTTTATCAGCTCTGCCGCTTCGGCTGCGTTTTCACAGTAATGTCCTGTGATATTTCTCTTTTCAAGGCTCTTGATAATGGTCTTTATCCTTACCTCGTTTCCTTTTTTGATGTTGATATTCATTTCTTACCTCCTCTTTATAACAACATCGGCTCCGCCGATTCTTTTTCATGCGTTAATTTTATTGAATCAGCAGTCCCTTATACCCTTTGCGGCTATACTTCCCCGGATGATATTTCTCGGCAGCGGTATATCACCCATACGCTTCTTCCTCCGAATTGAGACTGCACATGTCGCATTTTTCTCGCAAAGGCATATCACATATGCGCTCGATACAATCTGCCGGTGTCCGGGCTTGCTCTGCCATGTAAGTCATGGTCATGCCGGCAGAGATATATTCGGCAGAGAAATATCACATATACTTTCAATGCTTTTAGTTCTCTGCCTCGCAGGCAGCAGTCACATAAGCCGCAGGCAGCCGTCACATAAGCCGCAGGCAGCAGCCATACAGGGAAGGCCGTACTTTCATCATTTCACTCTACTGTTACGCTTTTCCCTTTTCATTGAGCTTGTCGATGAGCCTTTCGTCGCTGCGCCCCGCCAGAAATTCAGCTGCCTTTTCCATGGCGAAGCCGCAGGTATCCTCGAAAGCTCTGCCCTCAAGGTCTGCCGCCACCACCGCTGCAGACACCATATCTCCTGCGCCGGCCGTTCCTGCAAAGGACAGCACTCTCTCAGGAGCCAGTACTCCCTCGGAAATGCCGCACTTATAGTAAAGGCCTCCGCCCTTTATGGTTATCACCGCTTTTTCCACGCCCTTTTCTTCAAAGGCCGCACCTGCCTCCATCAGCTGATCTGCACTGAGGACTGTTTTTTTCAGCATTGCCTCCGCCTCTGTCCTTCCGGGCATCACGCAGTAAAAGCCGCCGACCAGCCCCCTTGCCTTTACAGCACCTTCATGGCCTGCCGGATCGAAGAAAAGCCTCTTGCCACCGTTTTTTCCGTATTTTTCTACAATGTATTCCATCGTTTCCTGCGGAAGACTTCCGTCCATGACTATCGCCTCCGAAGTTTCCAACAGCTCCTCCCACTGCGCTGCCAGCTCCGGTGTCATGGTCTCGTGCAGCCTGCTGTTGCCGAAGACCATCTGAGGGTCGTTGAGAACGTTGAGAAGCTCCACCTGCACAGGTGTCGAGCCTTCAACCCGCTTCACATGCGAAGCATCCACTCCTGCTTTTTTCAGCTGCTCCAGCACAGCCATCCCCAGAGCATCATCAGCAACCACCGACGCCAGTGCCACATCCTTTCCCATTTCAGCAAGGTGGCACGCTATATTGAAGGCGCTTCCGCTGTTTTCCACCTGGATTTCGTCTCCCTGCGCCACCTTGGCAGCTACATTGAGAGTATCGTAATCAAAGGTATCTCCCATCACAGGTCCGCCGAACTCCTCTTCCCTCGGCAGCATCCTGACCTTTACAGACATTCCTGCTCCGCCTACTACTGCTATCATATCATCTTCTCCTTATATCTCGTCATTCAATGTTACCTGTCATACAAAGCTTCTGCCTTGAATTTATTCCACAAATACGCTTCCGCCTATGAATTCCCTTATTATTGAATTGTTGGGAATAGCGCTCTCGTCCTCTATGCTGTCGAAAAACCTGGTGAGCTTGAGAAGTCTCACCGCCTCCGAATACTCAGGCTGCGAATCGTCGATTTCCTCCAGAAGAGTTTCCACATACTTCTTGAGCACTGCCAGCTCATACGCCAGCGCCGTATTGAACACCACGTCCGCCTCGCCGTTGAACGGGAATATGTTCTTGTCCTCGCCGGCACGCACCTGAGTCCACTGGTCTATATTTCCTGCCGCCGACTTGTTCCTGTACTTGTAATCTCTCACTATTCGTCTCAGGATTCTGGCGTCTGTCGTCGGCACCCTGTTGTGAGAGTCTATGTTCAGCTGTGTGAACGGGCTGACGTATATCCTGAATTTCTGACTGTCATCTATGAACTCCGTCAGCTTGCCGTTGAGTGCATGGATTCCCTCTATCACTATAGGCTGGTCGCTCCTTATGGATGTCAATCTTCTGCCGAAGCGCTTTTCTCCCGTCAGGAAGTCAAACTCAGGCATATCCACCACCTTGCCGGAAAGCAGATCGTTCATGTTTCTGTTGAAAAGCTCCGTATCGAGAGCTTCGATATCCTCGTAATTGGGTTTTCCGTTCTCGTCCAACGGAGTATCGGACCTTTCCACGAAGTAATCGTCAGTTCCCATATAAAGGGGCTCAAGGCCGTTGACTCTCAGCTGTATGCAGAGGCGCTTCGCAGTGGTCGTCTTCCCCGATGACGACGGCCCCGCTATCAATATTATCCTCTTGCGCTGCTCCGTTATCATATCGGCCATTTCAGCAATCTTCTTCTCATGAAGGGCCTCGCACAGAAGAATCATATCATCGGCCTTTCCCTCTGCAATCTTCTGATTCAGGTCAGGAAGATAATCGACTCCCAGAAGCCTCTGCCATTTCTTGGCCTCGCTGAAGGCGAGGTGCAGATTTCTGTCGTCTATGTATTCAGGTATCCTGTCCGGCTCCGTAGGATACGGAAATCTAAGAAGCACTCCGTCGGCATACTTCTTCAGCTGAAAATATTCCACATAGCCTGTGGACGGAGCCATAAGTCCGTAAAAGAAATTGCTGTATCCGTCTATCTCGTAGAATTTCGCTCTGGTTATATTATCATTGCTTTCCAGCAGCCTCTCCTTCACATAAAAGCCTTGACGTCTGCATATCTCCAGCGCCTCCTGCCTCGTGTACTCCTTCTTAACGATGGGGATATCCTCGTCCACTATGCAGCGCATCCTGTCCTCTATGGCCTTCACCTGTGCCTCGGTTACTTCCCCTTCATTCCCTATTATCGTGTAGAGACCTTTATTGAGGGAATTTTCTATCTCGACTGCCACATCTCCCATCACATCTCTGACCGCCTTGAGGTATACCAGCGATATGGTGTGCTGATAGGAAAGATATGCGCTGTGGGTCCTTATATCCAGCAGCTCGATGGTCGAATCCTGTTCTATGGTGAATCCCAGCTCCTTATCTCTGCCGTTCACCCTCGCTATCATTATCCTGTATGGCAGCCTGCTCTCATATTCATTTACCAGCTCTTCCAGTCTGAAAGCGCTGTCTCTTGTTATACGCATCGGCTCGGCGCCGGGTCTGAGCCTAAGTTCGATTATCATATACGCTTCCTTTCATATAACATCCGCATGAAATAAGTATACCACATATGTGTTTTTAATTACACATAAGAAAATATGCTGCGACACAATGAAAGTTTACTGTTATCGGAAATAAGGGAAATTCGTCTATTCTCTATAATATCTCCACCTAATATAAATGGCACACATCAAATAAATGCACTCGATATTTCCTGTCATCACAAAAAACCGACGCCTTAATACGTCGGTTTCATGTCTTTTCTGCGGCTGCCTCGTACGGATTCACCGTATCAGAAGCCATTGGCATGCTCTTGAGTCCGGAAAGCCTCTCCTGCGTCGTCCGCATACGAGCTTTCACCCTCCAAAGTCTCCGCAGCTGTCATCTGAGTCGGCTCTGCAGACTCCTCTGCGGCTGCGCTTCTCTCTGAAGGTTCTCTTCTGAATCTGTTTTCGATGCGCCTTTTCTTCATCAGCTCGAATATCTGTCTCATTTCCTTCTCGTGAAGCGTCACCCCTCTGGACATATGCTCATGGGCCATGTCCCAATCCCTGATATCGTATTTCGGCTGTCCTCCGTTCCAGCTCACAAGATTCAGTTCCTTGTTCCAGCCCGTAGAATGAGTGGACAGCACGCCGATATGCTCCATGATTTCAAATCGCACCTCCCTGTCATATCCGCTGTTTGTCGACATAATTCAATCTCCTTTCCCTTTTTCTGTAAATATCTTGAAACAATACCACTTTTTGTATGCATATATTACTATATATGGAAATATTTGTCAACACATTTCTCCTTTTTTTTTCGCCGCACAATAAAAACAGCCTCTCCCATAAAAAACCCATGGGGAGGCTGTCTGTGCTTCTCTGTATTCTGCGCTTAAGCATATTTATTTCGCATTTTATGCGCTGTCACATCTATTTCATGGCTTCCTTTATCATGGCCGGCAGCCTTCTGCATTTTTCCTCCGAAATGGAGGCGATGGAAACTCTCAGCCCTTTGGCCAGCGGAACTATGAAGAGCCCCTGCTTTTCCAGCTTGGCGCTGACGGAGTCGGGATTGTCACAAGGAATCGAAATGAAGAAGCCGGCATCGAAAGGAACCGTCTCCAGCCCACATTCCTCTGCAGCCTTTTCAAATGCTCTGCCTCTGGCTATGAGCATATCCCTGTAAAAGGCTCTCTCTTCGTTGACCTTTTCGAGAAGCTCCGCATCACCGTATATTCTGGAAAGTATTACCTGTGCCACCTTGGCGCTGTTGGACCATGAGCCCCTTGACGAATACTCGCATACTCTTTTGAACTCATCTGCGATCTCCTTGGTTTTGGCAACGCAGATCATTGCACCGCATCTCGTTCCATAGAGAGTATATGTCTTGGAAAGGCTGTACGCCATTATCGAGATGACATTTTCCGGAAGCTTTTCCAGCTTAGGCAGAAATCTTCTGTATTCCTCCTCATCTCCCGCAAAATCTATGTATGCCGCATCGATCACAAGAGCGATGGCTTTACCGCAGGCAGCAGCCTCCGTAAGCACCTCTATAACGCTGTCCCAGTCCTCCAGCGTGAGAGAATATCCCGTAGGATTGTGAGCAGGCGTATTGATTATGATTACGAGGCTTTCCTGGACAGACAGGAGCGAATTCACCTTTTCGCTGAAGGATTTCGTATTGAACTTTCTTTCAGGTGTAAAGAACTCGAAGGTGTCTATCGATCTGCCGATTTCACCCGCTATGGTATTGTAGGGAGACCAGTGCCAGTCACTTGTCAACACCTTGTCTCCGCCATCCGAGTAATTTGATATCACGTTTCTCAGCGAGCCTGTTCCTCCCGGCGTTGCTACAGCCTCTGTGAAGCCCTTCGGCTGATGGATACCGAAGGCAGCCTTCTGAACAGCCTCCTTGAACGGCGCTATTCCTCCTATCGGAGCATAGTCCGCATAATCTCTAGGGCTGAGATGCTTGAAAACCTCATTTACAGACGACAGCACCACCAGCTCGCCGTTGTCATCCAGCAGAGAGCCTATGGTAGCATTGATGACCTTGTCCGCACCCTTTTCAGCAGCCATTTTCTTAGCTCTGTTGCTTATACCGAAAATTTTGTCTTCCTGAGGAATATGTCTGCCATTTCCTCTTGCTAAAATATATTCTGACATTTGTCACCTCTCAAAAAAATTCAAATCTTTTTTAGAATATCACACTCCACTTTTTATTACAAGTAATTAGCATCATTAAAATCACTTTACCGGCAGTATTAAAATTTCACTCCCTGTCGATAATAACATCATGGGAGGAAAACGCACATGAGACAGGAAAAGAAAAAAAGCAACATGCCTGCAGCCGCTCTTATCCTGTGCTTCTGCCTGATGGCCCTTATTTCCATATTCATGGTAAAGGCCAGCATAGATAAGGTAAAGAACAGCATGGAAACTGCCGATGTAGTGAAAAAACAGGCGGTGGAGGATGTGGAAAAGCCGGAGCCTCAGGTGGTGGACAGCGTGGAGAATGCAGACGTACAAGATGAAAGCAACAGCTCTTCGGAGTTTATTTTCCCCGTGGAGGGAGAAATCATCATGGAGCATTCCATGGACATGCCTGTATACTGGAAGACTCTGGATCAGTACATGACCCACTCCGGAATAGATATAGCTTCAGAGACGGGAACGGCAGTACAGGCCTTTGCAGGCGGTACGGTGACTAAAATAGACGAGGACGACAGCATGGGTGTGACCGTGGAGATAAATCACGGCAACGGATTGATATCTGTATACAGCAATCTGGCGGCAGACGGACTGATCGAGCTGGGAGAGGTGGTTCCCCAGGGTACGGTGATAGGCAAGGTGGGTCAAAGCTCGCTCTTCGAATTCGAAAGCCCGGACCATCTCCATTTCGAGCTAATCAAGGGCGGTCAGCCGGTGGACCCTCTTGATTATCTTAAGTGACCATTTCCCTTGGCTCCACACGAGCCGCAGAACAGCTTCTCGCATCACCTTCAGCCCTCTTTCCATGAATCGAGTAGGAGGCGGTGACTAACCGCCGTCCTCTCACACCACCGTACGTACG
>CAUDEQ010000058.1 GCA_958448635.1 uncultured Bacillota bacterium
TACCAGGGTATCTAATCCTGTTTGCTCCCCACGCTTTCGTGCCTCAGTGTCAGTTACAGTCCAGAAAGCCGCCTTCGCCACTGGTGTTCCTCCTAATATCTACGCATTTCACCGCTACACTAGGAATTCCGCTTTCCTCTCCTGCACTCAAGTAGCTCAGTTCAGGGGGCAAACTATGGTTAAGCCATAGCCTTAAACCCTCTGCTTAAGTAACCACCTACGCACCCTTTACGCCCAATAATTCCGGATAACGCTCGCCCCCTACGTATTACCGCGGCTGCTGGCACGTAGTTAGCCGGGACTTGCTCCTAAGGTACCGTCACTATCTTCCCTTAGAACAGAAGTTTACGACCCAAAGGCCTTCTTCCTTCACGCGGCGTTGCTGCATCAGGGTTTCCCCCATTGTGCAATATTCCCCACTGCTGCCTCCCGTAGGAGTTTGGACCGTGTCTCAGTTCCAATGTGGCCGATCACCCTCTCAGGTCGGCTACTGATCGTCGCCTTGGTAGGCCGTTACCCCACCAACTAACTAATCAGACGCAGGCCCATCCCTTGCCGATAAATCTTTGGCCTCTCCAAGATGTCTTGATGAGGCGTTATGAGGTTTTAATCCCGGTTTCCCGAGGCTATCCCTCTGCAAGGGGCAGGTTGCCTACGCGTTACTCACCCGTCCGCCGCTTTCCACTCTGATCATCAACCGAAGCGTCAGTTCAAAGCTTCTCGCTCGACTTGCATGTGTTAGGCACGCCGCCAGCGTTCATCCTGAGCCAGGATCAAACTCTTAATTAAATGTTATCTAAACTCTTTCGAGTCTAAATCAAGTTTAATTTCTAACTCATTCAACGCTCTCGCGTTTCGCTTAATTCTTATCCGAATTATCTCTTAGAAATTGTCGGAAACTTTGCTTACTCTGTTTTCAGGTTTGCATTGTCTCTTTTTTCTTTGACTAAATTTCTACACTATGAAGTTTTCAATGTTCTCAGACCTTCAATCCTTTCGGTTTTTCAGGTCTCTCTCGCTCTTGGCGAGCTTTTTTATTATATCGCGTGTCGCTTATTTTGTCAACAACTTTTTTTCATTTTTTCGAGAAAATTTTTCAGTCTTTCATGGCTGTTTTTCTCTTGTCTGAAAGCGTCGTTTCTTGCGACAGCTTGTTTATAATACCAAATAGATACGACCTTGTCAACGCCTTTTTTCACTTTTTTTACAATCTTTTTTTAGTATGATAATCCAACAAAAATGCCTTATTCACTACACTTCAATACAGCTGTATATAAGACGTAAACGCTGCAAAGAATAATCATCAAATGGAGGTGATTAAATTGCTAGTTGTTTTTGTTCGAACAATACTGCTTTACTTTATAATTCTGTTTGTGATACGTGTAATGGGCAAGGCTGAGCTTTCAAAGATGTCTCCTTTTCAGCTCATAGTCGTTTTCATGATAGCAGAGCTTGCAGCCATACCCATAGAATCTCCTGAGGTTTCCATGATAACAGGCGTTACGGCAATATTCACACTTATGTTCATTCAGGTGCTTATTTCCTTTATATCGCTGAAAAGCGAGAAGTTTAAAAACTTCTTCAGCGGAAAGCCCAGCATCCTGATAGAGAAAGGGCAGATAAACCATCGTGAGCTGAAGAGCCTTCGTATAACCATCAATGATCTTATGGAACAGCTTCGCCTGGGAAACGCCGCTTCCATTTCCGAAGTGGAATATGCCGTCATGGAATCCAACGGCGATCTTTCCATAATACTAAAGGCTCCCAACAAGCCTCTTACCGCCAACGACATGTCCATCCCGAAGAATCGAGAGATCATGCCTTCGGTATTCATATCCGACGGCATATTATACAGAAAGAACATAGACGCTTCCGGATGGAGTGAGGAACGGCTCACCGGCGAGCTTACATCTCTTGGTATACACGACTACACGGATGTCTTCCTGGCCTTCTGCGACGGCAGTTCAAAGCTGCATGTCTTCATGTGCGATGTACAGGGAAGCCAGGCAAGGGAGGTGACGCAGTGAAAAACCTTATTGTTGCTGTAGCATGTCTTCTTGTCCTTGCAATACCATGGCTTCTGTATGAGGACTATTCCACTTCACAGATCAGAGAATACAGTGCTTCTATTGAAGAGGACATAATACCCGCCATAAAGTCAGGAGACTGGGATGCCGCAAAAAAACATTATGACATATTTTATGAAAGCTGGGAAAGCTTCAAGTCCCTTTCGGAATTCTTTCTGGATGCTGACTCCGTCAACAGAGCAGGAGAAATGGTCGTTAAGACTAAGGAATATATTGCAACGCGCGATGCCTCCAATGCAGCTGCCGGATCCGCCGAGCTCATGCATATGATGAAATATCTTCATGAAAACGAAAAGCTTTCCATCGGCAATATATTCTGATCCCTCACGGGACATATGGCAAATGTTTTTTAATTGTATATTATACATGGGATATTGTACGGCTCTGTTTCTTATGTTAGAATCTAGGTGCGTAGAGTAGATGTTGTGCGTAAAGTGTCACAGGATGGGATGTTGCCTGTGAACGAAGGCTATGCCGCGGTACAATGTCGCGTCCGCTACTACACTTGGCTTATGGTCTGAAATATACTTCTGCCTCAATAGTGTAGTTTGATCTACGACTATTTGAGAAAGGAGTTTTTTTAATGGAAAGAAAATCTGCAACAAACCGACTTGTAATGATGGCATTTCTCATAGCTATGGAAATAGTCCTCACACGATTCTGCTCAATCAATACACCGATACTTCGAATCGGCTTCGGATTCCTTCCTGTTTCCGTGATGGGCATATTGTACGGTCCCGTGTGGGCAGCTGCAGGCTATGCCGTTGGAGATATCCTGGGTATGATGATCTTCCCTTCAGGTCCATATTTCCCCGGTTTTACCGTTACTGCAGTCCTGACAGGCTTCACCTTCGGATTTTTTCTTCATGGAAAGGACACCATCACATGGAAAAATGTTCTTCCTGCAAGCCTGATCGTAACGTTGCTGCTCAACTTATGCCTGGACACCGTATGGCTTTCCATACTGATGGGTGATGGCTTCATAGCACTGCTTCCTACAAGGATATTGAAATGTGCAGTGATGCTTCCGGTGCATCTGCTTCTGATTCCTATCGTATGGAATCGAATACTGGCCAAAATCCCGGCAGTATCACGATAAGCATCATTCGTATATTTTTCTGAGCCTATCCCGGGCTGCCGATAATCATCACACGGCTTTAATACATCACACACTGCATCCATTGATATACATTTTCATGTAAATGGCCGCAGTTCTAAAGCCGTATGATTTCGCAAGCCCGGGATTTTCTTTATGAAGCAGCTGAAATGCTGCAATGTCATGATGCATTTTTCCTTTCATGTATTATCTCCGCAAACATTTCAAGCCTTGCATCAGTATCTGAATCCCTCCCCGCCGCATCCACCGTTATTATCATCAGCGGTTTTTCATTTGTGTATTTTCTTATCATGTCTATGATAAGCAGGTCTGTATCGCAGGAAAATGACGACAGGTATATCACTCCATCTACGGAAGCCCCAAGACATACTGCAGTTCCCAAGGTTCTTATAACAGACTCATATATCGGCTTTTTTACAAACTTAAGATTATCAACGGCTCTCGCCTTTTCCCCACGGCTCAGCAATCTTTCCGTAACAACGTCGAGCCCCAGCTCATCCAGTTTTTTCATTATTCTACCGCTTACAAAGCTGTCATATACGTTGTAGCAATGTCCTGCCAGCAGCACCCTTCCCGTGTTTGGCAGGATTATCTCCCCTTCTCCGATTTGCGGAACGAATTCCCATGCCGCCTCAATATGCATATTTCTGCCGCCTTGAAATATACTCTTCTGAAACGCATATGCATTTTCAAAATTTCTCATAAAGAGCTCTCTTTTCATCCCTGTGTTTTTCAGCGCATTCCATATTTTCCTTTGCGTTCCGAGCTTATTCCTGAAATTCAAGGGCTCTGTCATCATAAGCTTCTCAGGAGGCCATGCATGTGGAAAGCGCTCCCGTATATACATAAGCTCCGGGCAAAGCCGCCTGCCGCTGAAATCCTTTTCCACCAGCGGCAAGAAGACATATTCGCAGAAGGACATCAGGTGAACTGCCTGACCCAGAGTCAGCTTTACGGACTGACATACCTCCTCGCCTGCTGCAGCTGTGCCGACTCTGAGTATTTCCTCATCGTTTTCGGGGCCGAAGACCAGCTCGATATCATCTATATCGTTTTCCGCATCAAACAGCCGTTGAATGAATCCGAAGCAGTCGTAATAAAACTGACCTCTCGGTATACCTATCCTCATAAAAAACCTCCTATCAATCATCAGTACAGATTCTTGACAGGAGATCGTTTTTTTATTCTATTACTTTGTACATGGACGCTGCATCCTCCTTGCGGCACGATTCCGTTAGTGCCGCCACTTCAACCCTCAGGCTTCCGTTGCCGAACTGAATGAAGATCTCATCGCCCACCTTCACTTCCAGCCCCGGCTTTGCTACCTTACCGTTTACCGATATTCTTCCCTGCTCGCATGCTTCCTTGGCAACAGTTCTGCGTTTGATCAGTCTGGAGTTTTTAAGATATTTATCGATTCGCATATTTCCTCCGCAATATTAAAGCCTTCGTCGCTTCTATTGCAGCGATAGGCTTTGTTGAAACAACCCTTGGATTCACCTTATCCAGGGGATACATGGAAAAGGCCTCGCCTTATACATTTTCCATATAATAAAAGGGTAACTATGTTACCCTTTGTAGTTACTTTATAGTAGTTCTCGCTTATTTGTTAACTGCATCCTTAAGAGCCTTGCCTGCCTTGAATACAGGAGCCTTTGATGCGTCAATCTTGATAACTTCACCAGGCTTTCTTGGGTTCCTTCCCTGTCTAGCTTTTCTCTGGCGTACTTCAAAAGTTCCGAATCCGATCAGCTGAACTTTCTCTCCATTTACTAAAGCGCTTTCAACACTTGTTACGAAAGCGTTAACTGCCAACTCTGCGTCTTTCTTAGTAAACCCGGTTTTTTCTGCTACTGCAGCTATTAATTCCGCTTTATTCATCAATAAATCCTCCTTAAAAATACTACCACAAGGATCAACGACGACCCTTCGCTCTGCTATTTTCCCATTTTTCAACGGTTTTGTCAAGCCGTTTTAGGCTAAACCGCTGTTTTTTTCATATATCTACCACAATCTCAGCTTGTCACAAATCGCTGCAATTTTTCTTCCCGCTGACAATGACATCATTTCGTCTCGTTCAATGGTTTTTGTCTTTAAAACCATGATGCCGTATACAGCAATTCCAACGAACACAGAAATGATGGTTGCGATTCCATTGCTGCCAAGAAGCATGAAAAGACCCTTGTAAGCAAAAAATACCACAGCACCCATTACCAGCGCAGATATCAATGGTTTAACAATTATCATTTTAACCGAAAGCTTCACTCCGCTGAACTTCTTCAACGCCGCAATGTCAAGCATCGATGCAAGAATATATGCTACTGTATTTCCTATGGCTGCTCCCACCACATTTACTGAAGGAATGGAAACAAGCATCCATGTAATTGCAAATTTAATTAAAACACTTATGAATAAGTTGATTACAGGAATAACCTGCTTTCCTATTCCCTGCAAGGCGCCTGTCGCTGTCGTTATAACAGAAAGAAATACGAAGCCCAGCGCCATGACCTGAAGGCAAGGTGCCGCACCCAATGCGCTGCCTTCCTGTGCCGGATAAAGCAGCAGCAGGATAGGCGCTGCCAGCACCAACATTCCCACGGCAGACGGAATAGCTATTATAGTCGTCATTCTGAGCCCCAAAGAAATATTATTGTGAAGCTCTTTCCTGTTTCCGGTTCTATTTGAAGCAGACACCATGGGAACGAGGCTTATAACTATTGCCTGCATTAACACCAATGGAAACTGCACTATGGGTGATGCAAAGCCCATAAACTGTCCATACATGCTCTCAGCCTCGACTCTGCTCCATCCTGATGCCATAAGTCTTCCATTTATTATTCCCGAATCTATGAGGTTCATGATTGGCATTATTGCTGCGCCTATCGTTATAGGAACTGCAATTGCCGCAATTTTCTTTAATATCTCCTTGCCGGACTCTCTTTCGCTATTCTTATCACGCCTAATTCTATCCTTTATTCGCTTTCTTAAAAACAAATAAATTGCAAGCATTGTGATAAGCCCGGCAAATGCACCTGCAGATGCACCGAAGCATCCGCCTGCCGCCCCCTTTTCCTCGCTTGTAAAGGACTCAAGAGCTGCCAGCATTCCATCTGAAAGCACGACTGCCAGAGACAGGCCCACAACGACTCTAAAAAGCTGTTCAATTACCTGTGAAACTGCTGTAGGAGTCATTTCCTGCATACCCTGAAAATATCCTCGATACGAGGACATTATCGGCACCAGAAGCAGAGCCGGTGCAGTTGCCTGCATGGACAATGCCGATCCCGGAACATTGAGTATTTCTGCAATAGGCTCGCTGAACAGAAACAAAATCAAAAATCCTATAGCACCGATGGTAATCATCAGATTTCTCGACAGTTTGAATACTCGTTCCGCTTCACGAAACTGCCCTATCGCACACCTTTCAGAGACCATCTTTGATATAGCCACCGGAAGGCCTGCCGTGGCAAATACCAGCAGAAAGCTGTAAATAGCATATGCGGGTGAGTAATATGCCATACCTATGTCGCCGATTAGATTTGCCAAAGGGATTCTGAAAAAAGCCCCCATGAACTTGACCAATATTCCTGATACCGCCAGTATCGCCGCACCTTTTATCAATGATTTTTTTGTCATCTTTTAAAGCCTTTCAAGTATTTTTTTAGTTGACAATTCCGCCTGATATATAGTCTTTTCTACATCTATCGTTGTATATTCACCGTCGTCATAGAGAACCTTGCCGTCAACCATGGTGAGGACAACATCTTTTCCCGAACAAGAATACACCAGATTATTGACAATACTGTGAACAGGATGCATATTTGCCTGGGAAATATCCAAAACTATTAAGTCCGCCTTATTTCCCTCTCTCAGGATCCCGCAGTCCATCCTGCCCTGCGCCTTTGCACCTCCTGCCGTGGCTGCCCGCAGGATATCCTCAGGCCTTCCTGCAGCAGGATCGCCTGCAGATATTTTACAGCCTATTGCCATAACCTTCATTTCTTCCATGAAATCAAGGCTATTATTGCTGGCCACACTATCGGTTCCTATGGAAAGATTGATCCCTTTGTCGATTATCCTCTGGATATCGCATATCCCACTTGCCAGCTTCATATTGCTCACAGGATTGCTTGCCACGGTTACACCCTTTGCCTTGAATATATCAAGATCATCTTCATCGGAATAAACACAATGGGCAGCTATGGCAGGCACATCAAAAAGTCCCATCTTTTCAAGATATGCTGCCGGAGTAAGACCATGCCGCTTTATACATTCCTCATGCTCGGAGCTTGTTTCGGAAACGTGTATATGCATGATCGTTTCATCCAATGAACATGCGTATTCCGCCAACGCCATTGCCGTTTCCGGGTTCGACGTATATTCAGCGTGAAGACTCATATCTACTTTTATTCTGCCATCAGCCTTATTATGAAAATTATCATAAAAGCTTTTCATTTCACTGAAGCTTACAAGCTCGGACACAGCCATTCCTGTGGGATTTGTCACCGATCTTGATATGTTTGCCTTGGCTCCGCTCTCCATTACAGCATGTGCCATATCGTCGCAGAAATAATACATATCACTGGTGGAAACTATACCATACCTCAAGGATTCGGCCATAGAAAGCATCGTACCCCAGTAAACAGCCTCGCTGTCAAGCTTATCCTCAAACGGAAATATTTTTTTGAACAGCCAGTCCTGAAGCGCCATATTCTCCCCGTATCCTCTCATGAGCGACATCGGAGAATGCCCGTGTCCGTTATAGAATCCGCACATCAGAAGCTTACCTTCACCATCGTATTCACGCAAATACCCTGTATCGGGCTTATCGTCTCCAATGTATGCGATCCTGTCACCCGACACGAGAACGTATTTGTTCTGCTCTGTCTGCAGTTTATCATTCAATATGGTTATATTACTGAACAGCATGTCTTTTTCCTTTCTACTCTACATAAGCGGCGCAATTAATCTCAGTACCTGCCCCAGAAGCTTATAAAGCTTATTATACTCCTTGCAGTCATGAACCGTCATACGCCTGCACTGCTTGAGAGTATTGTGAAAATCGTTTTCAATATCCATGACGACAGGATTCTTCCATATGTATGCAGCGCATTCAAAGTGAAGGAAAAGGCTCCTGTAATCCAGGTTGATGGTTCCCACCACCGCCTTTTCATTATCGGATGTAAACATCTTCGCATGGACAAATCCCGGCGTATATTCATATATCTGAACGCCCTCGGATATCAGTTCCTGATAATGGGTTCTGGCCAACCAATAGGCGTATTTTTTATCAGGAATATGCGGCAGTATAAGCTTCACATCTACGCCCCTCTGGGCGGCAAATGTAAATGCATCCACCAGCTCCTCGTCCAGTATCAGATACGGAGTCATAATATGCACGTAATCGTTGGCTCTGTTTAGCATGTCAAGATACACCTTTTTGCCCAGCTCTTCTCCGTCAAATGGACTGTCTCCGTATGGGGCTATATATCCGCCGTTCCTCATTCCTGCTTCTATATAGCTTCCGTTGTACATGTACCTGCCGAAGTTTTCCTTTCCCGTTTCGTAAAGATTCCACATCTGCAGAAACATAAGAGTAAAGCTGTTGACAGCTTCTCCCTTGACCATTATAGCCGTATCCTTCCAATGTCCAAAGCGTTCCTTTTTATTGATATATTCATCTGCCAGATTTATTCCTCCCGTAAAGGCCGTATGACCGTCTATCACCAAAATCTTTCTGTGATCCCTGTTGTTCTGATGTGTGGAAAGAAAAGGCGTCATAGGCGAAAAGACCCTGCATTTTATCCCTTTGGCTTCCAGTCGTTCAGGATAGTTTTTAGGCAGGAGAGAAAGGGTATTTGTTCCGTCATACATGAACCTTACCTCCACGCCTTCCCTTGCCTTTCGAGTGAGGATCTCAAGGATGGTATCCCACATATATCCTCTCTCGACGATGAAATATTCCATGAAAATAAAGTCCGTCGCCTTTTCCAGCTGATATATCATCTCTTCAAACTTATCTTCGCCAAGAGGAAGGTATTTAATGCTTGCATTGTCATATAACGGGTAATTCCCCTTTTCATATATATATTTGAAAAGTCCGAACTCATGCTTGGAAGAAACCAGAACCTTGTTTACCGCGTCCCTGGACGGTCTTAAAAACAGAGCTTCCTCTTCGATGATCTCTTCGATTCTGTTGCTGATATGCCTAGTTCCCGGCTGAAGTCTTGTGAAAACGAAGAAAGAAACACCTACCACAGGAATGGCCAGTATGAATATTATCCACATCAGCTTAAAGCTGGAATTCTGCCGTGCATTTAATATGTAAATCAATATTATAACTCCAATAATACCCAGCATGGAATTGAACAAGATTATGCGTCTTCCCAGAAGTGCAAATCCCCCGAACACCACAAGTGCCTGTAACGCCATAAGAAGCACCAATATTGCTGTACGTCCGAATATTATTTTCCAGAGGCCTCTCAGTTTTCTCATGAATATCTCTCCAAATAATTCTTATATTCTGCTTTTGTTATCATAGATCATGCTTTGCCGGTTCTCTTTCAACGGTAGATTTCAACTTAACACAGTAAATATCAAACATTCTATATTTGCCATATAAAAAAAACCATACTATTAAAATAGTACTCCAATACAATCTAAAAGTCAAAGATTTTCAACTGCCGTTTATAAGTAAATAAAGTATATTTTTCTCCCTTTAGCAAATACTAGTATCACAATTTGTTTTAAAGGAGATGGACAAATGAAAGCAACCGGAATCGTAAGAAGAATAGATGACCTGGGCAGAGTCGTCGTTCCCAAGGAAATAAGAAAGGTCTTAAGGATACGAGAAGGCGATCCGCTGGAAATATACACAGGCACTTCAGGAGAAGTGATACTCAAGAAATATTCACCCATAGGTGAGCTGGGACAGGTGGCGGAAAGCTTCGCCGAGTCCGTTTCATCAACCTTGGGACTTCCTGTCATGGTGTCCGACACTGACCGCTACGTGGCAGTCTCCGGAATGAAAAACAGGGATTACATTAACAGGAATATAGATGAGGAGCTTGACGATATCATCCAGCATAAGAGCGAGTACAATACGGACTCCAAGGTGATCGTGCCTATACTCTTAAACGGCGATCCCATAGGCTCCGTCACCATACTCCCTTCTGACGGAGAGCATCTCACCGATCTTGAGCTGAAGACTGCCAGACTGGGAGCAGGCTTTCTGGGAAAGCAGATGGAGAGCTGAAAAAGGCAGAAGCCCCCTGAACGTTAGGAGGCTTCTACATACTTGTTTAAGCATTATGCTAGCAAATTCCGTGTCATTATCAAAATATCATATATATATTATCGAAAGATTTTATTTTTTTTTACCAAAATATATTATGTTAAATATAAATCTCTAGTAGTTATATTCTCTGCTTACAATAGTACTATAATCAGAATTCGCATAAGAATTATCATTATCTATGGCTCTCACTTTATAGTAATATATTGTTCCTGGAGTTATATTCTTTGTATTTGTTACACTCCTCGAAGTTCCACTATATATCCTTGTAAAGTCAATACCGTTCGTAGATCTGTATATTTCATATCTATCAGCACCTTTTACTGCATCATATGATACCACATTCCTTCCATAACTGTCTCCACTTACCTTGACTACAGGTCTTGCCAGGTCTCTGGTTCTATACATATAACTACTCAATGCTGAATCAGCGCCTCTATAATTTGTATTGACAGCTCGTATTTTATAATAATATGTCTTTCCAGGCGTTGTGCTAGGATTTGTGAAAGAAAGACTCTCACCCCCTGCACACATTTTTGTGTCTACTGAAAAAACATAAGAATATGTGCCGTTCTTGCTTGTTGCCCTGTACACTTGATATCTATTGGCATATTTTACGCCTTTAAAATAACCTTTAATAGCTCCTGTAGACGATACATTAGTTATACTAGTCATCGTAGGTTGAGCAAGATCGCATGTCCTGTCCTCATAATCGGTTTTTAAAACTTTACCGCTGCTATTAAGAGCCTGTACCTTATATGTATAATAATATGTCGGAATTGCCGATGTATTTACAAGGCTGTTCCCTGTAGTGCTTCCAAGAAATTTATATGGTTTATTGCCATTTTTGCTATATACCATATATTTTGTCGCACCATACTGCGGTGTCCATGTGATCTTCGGTTTTCCGGTAGACTCCACATTAGTAACTTTAACAGATAATACTGAATTCATCGAGTAGTTCTCAGCTCTTGAAATACCAACCTTTCCATATACACCATATTTTATAGTGTCTACAGATACTCTCGAAGATTCCTTCGGAGTCCAGTTTGCATGTAAAACTTTAGTTCCTGTGTCCCCTACAGAAATTACAATCGCTGAATGACCATCATTCAATCTGATTATATCTCCAGGCTTAGCATATTCTTTCATATTTGTATAATTGTAGTTCAAATTTCTTTTATATGTTTTAAAGTTTACATTGTCTGTGTATTTATTTGAAAATATATACCAACCCGCAAAGGAAGCAAACCCAAAGCACGAATCCCCATAGAAGCTTGTTGCTCCCGAAGAGTTCTTCAACAAATGATATGGCATATTTGATAGAGGATATGGACTTTTGCCACCCTTATAAGTATTTGTTAACGTTCTTACCTTAGAGTTATTCTTAACAACGTTTTTTACATTACAATTTGAACAATCTTCGATTTTATGCTCGACTTGATAGCAATATTTACCGTCTACAGTAAATCCAGTTCCACTAAGAGCATCAATTAACTGTGAAATTCTTTTATTAACCGTATCAACACTAACTTTAGGTGGCGTTGTCGCTGCACTCGCCTCATCTGTATTGGAATAGATAGAAAAGGAGCCCAGCGAAATAACAAGCGCAAAAATAATTGCAAAACTAATTATTCTGCTTCTCATCTTTACTTTTAAAGTTTTAAATTCTTTCCTGACCTCTCCTGATTCCCCTTCATTTTCATGAATGCTCAACGAGTTTCTCATTTATACCATCTCCTTCTTCTCTTATGCTGTATACTTCAACACATTTCTTTTTTAACCTGTTTCAGGTTAAAGACGTTTAAAAAAAATATCTATGACTATAATATAACTTTCATACAGAAACATCAATTCTATTTTGAACATTTATCCTCATATTGTAATTATTAAACTCCATTTTGTAATATTTAATGTAAGCGCTTAAAAAGACGGTGCTTAGTGGAGACCGCCCTGAATAGATACAATT
>CAUDEQ010000059.1 GCA_958448635.1 uncultured Bacillota bacterium
ATTATACTATAACTATGTGGCGATTTCAAACCTATATGCAAAAAAGGCAGAGTATTCTCCGCTGTTTCAGAGGATATCTGCCCATTTTGCTTCAAAACTTCATCAAACCTTCACCTTTTCCAATCTTTATCTGCAGTTTGATTTGTTATTCTGGCTTTTTTCTCTCTTCTCGTTTCTCTCGTTCTTCTCGCTTCGTTCGCTTCTTTCGTTTCTTTCATTGCTCTCGTTGCTGTAACGATTCGAGTTGCCGCTTGTCTGCTTCTGAGCTTTGTTGTTGCTCTGCTTATTTGTGTTTTTCATCTTTTCATCCCTCCTCGATTTTATTTTGCTCTCATTCGCTTTTTGTATGTGAGGAAATAAGCGGTTTTGTTTTTTACACGAATTAACATGAAGCAACGATCAGGAAAAAAATGCTTTTAAAAAATTTTAACGGCATAATGTATTTTTCAGTTGACAATGGCAACGCTAAATGTTACACTTCTATTTGTTCAACACGAAAACTTAATATGCACCTTTAGCTCAGCTGGCAGAGCACCTGACTCTTAATCAGGGTGTCCAGGGTTCGAACCCCTGAAGGTGTACCAAGAGAATCCTCAAATGCATTGAAAACAGGGCGTTTGAGGATTTTAATTTTTTGAGATTTGTTTACATAATGTCCATCTTCCCACAAATCTTCCCACAAGTCTGTGGGAAGATTCTTCAGCCGGTGACTGCTTTTTCAAAGATATCAACGGCTTTTCTCCTCGATTCATCGTCTACATGCGAATATGTGTTGAGCGTGATCTTGATGTCGGAATGTCCGAGAAGCATCTGTACATCTTTGAGATTCGCGCCGTGGTTCACAAGTGTGCTCGCATATGTGTGCCTGAGTGCGTGGAAGTGAAAGTGCTCAAGTCCGCAAACTTCCTTCTGCAGAACTTTATTGCAGTATTTCAGCGACTGTGTCGTAAGGAGCTCACCGTCCTGCTTGGAGCAGACGAAGAACAGCGGCTGCAAAGGCTCTTTCATGTTGGCTTCTTCGATGAATTTCCCCTTTGTTACTCTGCTGCTCAACACGCCGTCATCTGCGTATGCTTTCGTAAATATCTGCCAGTGCACGCGCCCCCTGATCTCGCGCGGCTGCATGAAATGCTGGTGGTAATACTGCCCGTATCTGCTCTGCCTCTCAAGCTGTTCCTTCTTAGCCTGCTTCAGGATTTCAAGAAGGCTTTCGCCAAAATCGACTACCCTCGGCTTGCCATTCTTTGGCACTTTCAGCTCCCAGCACTTTTCTTCCCTGTCATAGTACATGGATCGTCTGACTGTGAGCCGCGCTCTTTCAAAGTCGATATCTTCCCAGTTCAGCCCGCAGACCTCACCCGCTCTAAGTCCCGTATAGTAAGCAATCTGTACAGGCAGAGCATAATAACTGAGATGTTCATTCTTCAGAAAGAACTCTACGGCTTTTTCAAACTCTCCGTGAGTTATCGTACTCACTTTGTTTTCTTCGCTGTCACCGAATATCTTCACGACTTTCTGCTGTCTTCTCTTCTTCACATACTGCATGGGATTTTCGCGAAGATATCTTTTGGGATAGACCGCATACTTGAACATGCCGTTGAGTACGCTGAAATGCTTTCTCAGTGTGCTTTCGGCATATGCTCTGACCGTCCTGTTTCCCCTCTCATCGAATTTTCCGTAGCTTTTGAGGTCTACATATGCCTGAATGTCTTCTATGGTCAGATCGCGCAGTTTTCTCGACCCGAGCTCTTCCTTTTTAATGTGCTTTATAGCGGCCTGCAGTCCCGTCCTGCTGTTTGAAGCCATATCGCTGTTTTCCACCTCAGATTCCCACCACTGGTCGCATAATTCCGCTACTGTAAGGCTTCCGGGATCGAACAGTTCTCCTTCATATTTGTAATCATTAAGAGCCTGTTTGAGCATCAGCTCCGTTTCCTTCTTAGTCTTTCCTCCTTTGAATTCCCTCTGCTTCCAGCTGCCATCGCTTTCCTGAACCCGGAAGCGATAGTACCACTGATTGCCTTTCTTCCTGACACTTCCATTCTGTAACGATTCGTTTGCTGTCATCGTGTTCTCCTTTCCGCAGAACACTTTGTGGGATATTGACAACATAATACTGTTTAAACCATGCCCGATCCGTATTCTGCTCAGCCGTAGAAATCCTGCAGATTTTTCAGGCGCGCCAGAGCGGCTTTGCTGTCGCCCGGGTACGCTTTTATGAGCTCTGAAATCTCCAGGAATGCATTAGATGTATGTAAAATTTCACGGAGAAACATGGTTTCGTTGAATTCGCCCGCAGAATCAAATCCGATCTCCTTCGCGATGTCTGCGTACATTTCTTCGTTCCTGCCATATCTCTGATATGCTGTCTCAAGCGACTTGTTGAAGGCCTCGTACTCCCTGAGAACAAAGAGCAGCAGTGCCTTTGAAAACTCCTTCCCGGTATCGTCCACATCGATATCAAGACAAGTCTTTACCTTTGCAAGCTCGTCGAGCACCTCCACAGCCACCTTACTGCTGACATCCGCCTTCATGTCATCGGTTTTGCCTGTGAGCCATTCCTCAGACACATGCAGCGCCTTGGCGAGCCCCTCAACTACCAGCTTTTTGGTATTATCAATAGTCCCGCTCTCATACCGCTGTATGGTGGATTTGTTTACATCAAGCTTATCCGCAAGGTAGTCCTGCGTGAGCTTGAGCTCCTTCCTCCTCGTTTTGACACGAGTTCCTATGGTTTTTCTCAATTCTTTATCAAACATATCCCTTATCCTTATGTATTTTTTTACAGTATATCACGGCACCCATTTGATTGCAATACGCAATTTATTTATTTTTATTAAAATGGCATAACGCTTGACAAATTGTCGAGAGGCTGTATAATATAGTTGCAATACGCAATAATCACATGGAAGGAGTGGTTGCATGAACGGCAATAAACTGGCAATGACGGTAGAGGAAGCGGCAGAATATACGGGAATCGGCAGGAACACCATGAGGCAGCTCATAGAATGGAAAGCCATGCCTGTTCTGAAGGTGGGGAGAAAGATACTCATACCGACCGATGTTCTCATAAAATTCATATCGCTGAATCAAAATGTAAATCTCAGGGACAAAAGCGAGATCCACAAGATCTCATAGGCAGGGGGATGATCGATTGAGCAGACAGAAAAACAATTTTTCTTCAGGAAGTCCAATAGTCGATCAGATGTACGGGATGGAGATCACGGGCAATGTCATTCCGCTTAACTGGTTCAAAACGATAACAACATCTAACGGCAAACCAAACAGCACAGCAATCATGCTGCTGAGTGACATTGTCTACTGGTACCGTCCAAAGATATTGAGGGATGAGGCGACGGGAGAATTTATCGGGATAAAAAAACGCTTTAAAGCAGACCTTCTGCAGCGAAGCTACAGGCAGTTTTCAGAGCAGTTCGGATACTCCAAGAAACAGGTCACGGAAGCAATAAAGGCGCTTGAAACTCTCGGAGTTATCAGAAGGGAGTTCAGAACGGTATCGACAAACATGCAGAAGCTGAGCAATGTCCTGTATATAGAATTATTCCCCGACAAGCTCATGGAGCTCACTTATCCGGAGAAAACAGGGAGCGATGCATCACTTTCAAATGTGATACCTATTACTTTAAAAAGTGACAGGGTATCACATACTTCCGATATTGATATGACTGAAAACCGCCATACAAATACAGAGAACACAACAGAGAATATTATTACAAAAGACTATCCACTTCCGGCTGAGGCGGCTGCCGTTTTCAAAGATCAGATCCATTATGAAGCTCTCATATCCGATCTGCCCTTTAAGAAAACTGCGGTAGATGAGCTCGTAAACATCGCGGCAGAAGTGCTTACGAGCAGCAAAAAAACGATCCGAGTAAACAAAGAAGAGCGGCCTTCATCTCAAGTAAAGGAGCGATTCCGCAAGCTCAACATCGAACATATAAAATATGTTCTCGACGAACTCAGCCGCTGTAAATCCGATGTGGCACATATGCGAGCCTTCCTGATAACGCTGATGTACAACGCTCCTGCGACGATAGACAGCTACTACACAGCCAAAGTGAATCACGACATGATGCATGCAGAAAAGCGCTGAACTCTGCATGCATATTTGTTAGCAAGCACTGCATTTATACTCCTGCCGGAGCATAAATGCGTATGTCAGGAGGGCCTGAAACCCTGATCACATTTCCATAAATAGACGAGCGCAGCCATTATCAGCTACGCCCGCCCTATGATTGATATTTGAAATTTTGTCTATATACTATATCGACTACTGTTCTTTTCTCCTACCGTAAAAAGCAGTTCCTACAATTCCAACCGCTGCGAGAGTCATTAATGCAACTATAGGGAGCATGTTACTGTCATCACCTGTTGCAGCATTTGTATCTTTCTGCGGCTTCTGTGGATCTACAGGAGGAACATAATTTGGATCTTTATCTCCACATACTGTACATATTCCATTTTCATAATTGTGTTCCTTAACCGGGACAACAGTTTTATCTAATGTTATTTCATTTGTACCACTTTCATCTGCAAAATACTTGTCGCAGCTTTCACAATACCAGTATGCGATATTGCCGGCCTCCGTGCATGTAGCCTCTTTCTCTGGAGTCGCCTCAAGCGTATGAGCAATCATATCAATATCTGCAACTGTTTTGGTCTGCTCTTTTGCCCATGCAGGCTTAAAGGTAGCGGTATAGGTTGTCTCTCCATTTTCAATGCAGGTCGGAGCTTTGGTCTGCTCGCCTGTTACTGTAGCCTGAACGTTCTGTGTATGAGCTGGGTCTCCGGAGCAGGTACGGCTGGCGGTGCAAGCTTTACCGTCTTCACTCCATGTGTAAGTGGGCTCTCCCCATTCGTGAACATGGAGGGTTCCTTTGCCGTTTGCGACTGTTAAGGTATAGGTTATCGGCTCACTGCAAAAATCGGTGTACAGATCGCCGTTTGCCTGTTCAGAAAAGATCTTCAGCGTATAAGTACCGTCGGCTACGCCTGCAAGAGGGATTGTAATTTCCCCGTTTGCCGCGTCGGAACTGTCGGCGAGCTTGCCGTAATACTTCACAACATCATTGTTGTTGATCAGCACGCACGATACATATTGGTTCTCACCGGTCGTTGCCTCGCTGTAATTGAATTTGAGCTCTTTGACCTTCGCTACTTTCTGGCCCTGTTTGACCGTAAGATTAAGACTTTGGCTTTCATCCACCACTGTAAACTTCACCCTGCCGGTAGCTGTCTGCGCATCCGTTAAATTGCCCACAGTCGCCGTGGATTTTCCGGCTTTGGCATTAGCTGTAGAAGTGAAAAGCACATCGGACAGATCAAGGCTCAAGGCAGGACGTGCGTAATAAGTGCTAAAAAACACCCAAGAATCTGTAGGAGCAACGCTGGAAGACCAGCTGATATATACTTCTAATCCATCTGGCATAGTATATCCGCCTGCCAAAGGTGTTCGGAGCCACCAATAGTTCGCGTTATAACTCAATACGTCATCGTAATTACTACCATTACGAATCGCATTCCACTCATTTAGTGACAGCGCCCACAGCTTTTGCTCGCTGATACTCTGACCGGCGATTCCATCCTTCTCTGTCAGATTACGGCCTGTGACCAGCGCCTGCTCCTTGGCAGGAAATTTTCCTGCAATATTCTCCATCTCCTGCTGCAGGGTGCTGCCTGCGTACTCATAAGGCTTCTTCCATTTTGCCATGTCACCCGGGTTATCTGCAAAATAGTAATAAACTTCCTCCTGCGCATCTTCCTTCGATACCTTGAACTGAGTATAACCCGCTTCTTCTTGTCTGATATAATCACGGAACTCAACCCTGGACGAGCCCTTCACAGGAGTAGCCGCCAGGAGCGTAATATGATCCGTCTGAGGATATACCCCGCTTTCCCCATCACCGATGACCCACCATGTCTGACCGGCAAAAGCCACCTTGGTGGTATTTACGGTGATATTCGGAGTGTCCTCCTGGATCCTCACTGCCAATACCGATGTTGGCAGCAGCGAGATTACCATAGCCAATGTTAACAAAAATGGCAGTAATTTTCTCCTTTTCATAATCTTCTCCCTTTATAAAATTACGTGTCTGATTATTAGTACAAATATTATAGCCCCCCCCCGACTATCTATGTCAAGTTCATATATTCAAAAAATCTGAGAGTACATATTTCCAAAACACAATAGGCATAATAAATACATTCTAAGGTCAACTCCAGATACGATAAAAAAGAACTTCTAACGATGCTCAAGGCGGCTGAATGTGAATGCCCTTATTATAACAGCGAGTTCTATTTGTTCCTGAACGGCAGGTTCAGCGATTATGTATGGGAAGAGGCCAGCAAGTACGATAACCTGAAGCTGGTACAGACTGAGTGGCTGGTATTGTAATTTATATTTCCTTCACAAGGGCTCACAAGAGCCTTTTTTTATTTGGTTGTGCAACTCTTTGAGCGTTTTGCTGACTAGTGCAGAAAAACGTTGAAAACACTTGACTCGGGGGGGGGATCTTGAGTTAGAATGATGCTGTTGAATATGTGCACAAAAAACATAGTCACAGGAAGCTGCGGAGAATTGCAGAGAATCACAGAGAGGTGGGTCTAATGAAGAAGAAAATTTGGCTGGCGATACTGGCATCGGCAATGATGGTGCTGACGATGATACCAGCGGTGGCGTTTGCTGCAGATGGCAGTGTAACGGTTAAAAGTGGAGAGAGCAGTAAAACGTATGAAACGCTGAGCGCTGCTGTAAGAGAAGCACAAAGTGGCGATACAATAACCATAACGGGCAACTGTACGGATACGGATTCGATAACGATTGTGAATAAGTCTCTCACTTTCGTAGGTGAGGGGGCTTCGAAGCCGGAGATAAAAAATGTATTTAATATAGCCCATACAGATGGCGGTCCTTACACTGTAAGCTTTGAGAATATTAAATTCGCTCCGACGACGGCAGGCAATGTGATAGCGGAGGCTTCAACGAATGCCACTTCGGCAGAGAATGTAAATCAGCTCATAGTAAAAAACTGCGAGTTTTATCTTACGGTAAATTCGAGCTCTCCACAGGGAGCAGCTGTTGCAATTAAAGGTTCAGGCACTGACGGCAAATACGTCACGGGAGCAAAGCTGACATTTACCGGTAACAATGTAGAGACGGACAGTTATTCGGGAGAAGGCAGTGGATATTATACGGCAGGAATCAGTACCTCTGCCGCTGGAAATAGCCTTTACGGAAACAACGTCTACAGTTATGCAAAGCATGAGATTTCGAATAATGAGTTCTTTGGACATTTGTATTACGCCTACGTGGGAGGTTATGCGAATTTTACCGACAACACCATAGATTTAAAGTACGGCAGTAATGTTGGTATAGATGACTTTGGCAGAGCTCTTCAGGTAAGAGGGGCTCATGCCGATAATAACGGCGGTCAGCTTGACCTGACGGTTACAGGCAATACTATCAGAAACGTTAAACAAGTATTCAAGCTTTATCAATTGGATACATTGGTAGGCGTGGATGGCTGCACCTTTGAAATCGCAGGAAGCACCGGTTCGGGAGCCAATACATTTGAAGGGACAAAAGAAGGAACAATTCCATCTTTAGGTGAATCGGATCCAAGTGCATCAGCCTTTGGAAACGTCTTATACATGGAGAATCTGTCCAATAAAACCTGGAGTAACATAACGAATCCGGAATTAGGTTTTAAGCTTTCCCAGGTCATTCTGACTAAGTTCGGAGACCTGTCTATGGGTAAAATGACCGTGGAAGACGGCACCCAGGTGGACACCTATACCCAGATAGTTGCTCCCGAGTCAGGAAGAACGGGATTATACACAGAGGCAGGGAATCAAAAGTATTGGTACTTTGCTACGATATATCCGGGTACTGTACATTACTTCATTGGTGACGATGGAAATGTGTATATGGCCAAACTGGTCGGCGGCGGAGGTGCAGATAAGCTGAATGTTTCCACGAAAGATACCCCTTGGCCGGGATGGCAAACTGCATCTGAAGGAGACCTATACAAGGCAGATTTCTCCATAGCCACAGACGAGCTTAGCAACACATACTACAACGCAACTGCATCAGAAGTGGCAGACAACACCATAATGATAACAGCGGCAGGCGATGCGGATGCCACCGATATCAACGCCTTCATATCAAACATCGGTAATTACACATCGCTCTATGTAACGGACAATGCAATTGCAACTGCGCCTGAAAGAGCACTTAAGATGGTTGTTCCAGCCGACGGCATCGGGCAGCTCCTCGTTAGCGGTGCCTTCCCTGTTGTCATCGATGCGGATATTTCAAACATAGAAATTGTAAACAAATGCGATGTTAAGATAAATGAAGGCAGCAAAATCGGTAAGATTGAGGTTTCCGAAGAGGCAGCAGTAGGAACGACCCTTAAAAATAACGGAACTGTGGAAGAGGTATATCTGCTTGCCACTACAAAACTTACCAATAATAGCGAAATAACTAAGATTTCCGTGGGAGAAACAAGGCCGGGAGGATATATTGCCAGACTGCAAAAGAGCGCCCTTGCCTGTGACAGCGTAATAAACAACGAAGGCAGCATAGGAGAAGTGCTCCTGGCATCCAGAACGGACCTGAATAACGGAAGTGAAAATAACAAGAATGCAACTATTCAGAGGCTCGTTATAGGTAATGTGGCCATGGAGGATGAAAACGGAGTACCATATGCTACAGATTCCAACATCATAAACTATGGCGAAATGTGTACAGAAGACAGTACTGCAGAAATAGCGAGCAATATAGAAATCTATGTAAAATCCTTCTTTGACAACAAAGGTACAATCGGAAGTGACGGACGCGATCCTGCTACATACTCTTGTAAATGCAGCAATTTAGGTGGAGTAATCTATATAGGATACAACAGTGCAAGCTACGATTCAATCGATGGAATGACCTTCGTAAATGAAGGTACGATTTACACTGGTTCAAGGCATAACGGAGACACACATCAGTGCTTCTCATTCTTTATACTGCCTAACCCTTCGACAGAAGAGGTAAACATAGAGATATACAATAAGGGAGACGGCAAAGCGTACGGACCTGCATATATCGGAGATGGATGGGATTTGGAAGCTGATAAAATAACTCATACTATAACTTATACGGGTAGTAAATATAACGATAAAGAGTCTTTAAACTATAATCTTATAACTACAGCTGAAATAAGGAAGGCGAATTATAGTGGGCTTGAAGACGTCATTGCAAACGTCCCTGCAGATCTTAGCGGATACACTGCTGAAAGCGTAGCAGCCTTAGAAGCAGTGCTCGCGGAAATAGAAAAAAATCAGAATCTGGATTTCACAGAGCAGAGTAAGGTGGACGCCATGGCAAAGGCTCTTGAAGAGGCAATTGCGGGACTTACTCCTATCGAAGAAGAACCTTCTGATACACCAACCACGCCTGGAAGCGGTGAAGGGACAACTAATGGCTCTCAGGACGGACAGGTAGATAAGGTGTCTGAAACAGGCGATGATACCAACCTCGCACTTCTCTTCGGAATCATGGCGCTTGCTGCGGCAGGAGCCGGCGGTGCGGCGGTTTACAGCAGGAGAAGACATAGCTAAAGAAAAAATAAATACCGGAACAACATAGGACCTGTGGACATCAAATCGCCACAGGCCCTATTTTTATACAATATTATCCATAAATTCTTACCGCGTTTACAAATCACTATGCCGGCTCGCTGTTATAATATATCTCATCCGGGCATAGATCCTGTCCGTGCGGCCACTCCACAGTGAATCCGTTTACAAATACCGACTTAAAATAATTCACATCAGACAGTTCACCGTACCAGTTTCCTGTGATATATGGAGCTACATCGAATATTTTTTTCTCTCTGGAATCGAATTCGATTACTATCTTATAGTCATCTATTGCTTTAACGTTTTTCGCAACAGGTCTCAGCATAAATCACCTTTTTCTATTCCCAGTCAACCAACAGTCAACTAATTTTTCGTTGAAATTTCAATATCTGCAGGCCTTAAGCCTGGTTTTAGGAACAACCCAGTCAACTAAATTACTATATCCTGCGTTGCCTGAAACCTTTGCTTATATAATAATTATATTGCCTGCAGATACTTTATACAAGCTATTTACAGTATTGTACCTATTGATTATAAATTTATTTGTAGATTATCTCTCTGTACACGATCTCTTCCGCTCTGTTACGGATACTGTTCATAGCCTGCACCCATGCCATCATATCCTTTGCCTTGAGTTCTTCCGTAATATTCTCAGCCGATTTCATCTTGTCGATGAGCTTTTCTTTCATATCATCAGCCTGTTCACTAATTTCCGCAAGATACCCATTAAGGCTGCCTGATGTGAGCATATTGTAATACATTACCTTTTTATGCTTTTTCAAATATTGCCCGTGGCGAATCCCCCAAATTCCAACTGCATAATTCTCTTCTTTAGGAAATTTCAAGGCAGGATACAGATAATCCCCACATTGTTCATATGTAATACCCTCTATAATATTCGCTTCTTCTGCAAGCCATTTTTTCCTTACATCTATCCTTTTTTCATAGTTTGTCATCTTGTTTTCCTCCTCATATCTATAAATTCTTCCCACAAAGCGCTCTGTTTTTGAATAATAATGATAAAATATCTTTAAATTTCATTTCGTGTTACGATATCCGCCATCCGTTGAATTTTCAACGATCTTCGCAGATAATATAACACGCGATATGAAGTGGTAAGACGGTATGCAAACGCCCAAGGTCCGCAGGGTGTCCGGGGTTCGAACCCCTGATGGTGTACCAAAGAAAACCTTGTGAATTTTTTCGCAAGGTTTTTTCTTTCCGTAAACCATTGGAAATGCTGAGATTCAGCCTTATCATATGCAATCTCAATATGTAAAATAATGGTTCTGTTAAAAATGTTTGGGTGGCGGATACTCCAAGGACTCGCTGTCTGCGAGCCTCTTCAGCTTATTTTTTAGAATCCTTGTTTTTTTAAACCTATTTATTAGATTTTCCACAAGACTCTTGTCTGAGAGGCCGGTACGTGGAAAAAGAGACCATTCCCTTCTGCAATTTCCACAAGTCCATCTCATGCAATACCGAGCTGTGGAATCTCATTATTCCACCTTACTAAACTCAGAATATCACCTTTAATTATATAGTTTACCGCTATGCAATGCCCCTGCTGCTGCCTCCGCCCAAAAGCCTGCGCTTGCACTTACAATCAAATCAGCTAATGTATCAGATTTCCATTTTCCCCTTTTTCAGCGCCTTCATATTTTGAAAATTGTTTGAGCCCCTGAGGGTATGCTAAAACACAGACGTGTGAGCAATACGCGAGATGTATCTGCTGTTTTTATGAGGATCAGCGGTTTTGAAGCAGTTAGGCGAGGGCCAGAGGCTGCGTCCGACACTTCTTATCCGTATCCATATAAATACTGTTCTGCAAAAAACGCTTTCCATCATTATACTGATGTGGTATCATTAGCGCGGATGGATAGTATTCATA
>CAUDEQ010000060.1 GCA_958448635.1 uncultured Bacillota bacterium
GGCATAGTCAGTGATATCCTTGAGAAAAATGTGTCAACTAATCTTGACAATATCAAACATTCTAAAAGCGAACTGTGAAAGGAAAGAATGAAAATGTATCTCAACGAAGAAATGGCGCGAAGCATTATGGAAGAGATAAGTAATGTAATTCAGGAAGATTTAAATATAATGGATGAAACAGGGCTTATACTTGCAAGCACAGATCCAAAAAGAATAAAAACATTCCATGAGGGAGCACATATTTTAATCAACTCAAAATTGGACAAGCTGATTGTAGAAAATGATGGAGATTATAATGGATGTCGTAGAGGTGTTAATTTACCAATTGAATTTGCAGCTGAAATAGTGGGGGCGATAGGAATTACAGGCAATCCGGCAGAAACAGTAAAATATGGATTGATTCTCAAAAAAATGACAGAAATGATTCTTTATGAAAACTTTAGAGCATTGGAGCTTTTTGCCAGTAAGAAGGAAAAAGACTTGTTGATCAGCGATCTGATCCATGGCAATTTACACACAGGGCGTAATGAACTTGAAAAGCGAATGCAAAGAAATGGCATTAGTATAAACGGTCCATTTACAGTGGCAATTATTTATAATACGGTAAGTCAGGATAATAAAGAAAAAGCATTTTTACATAAAGTCAGGAAAAATCAGATTGAACATAAAATAGTGGAAGAATTTACAAATGATAAAATACATGTGATGTTCAATGGAGAAATGTATATTGTTCTTGCGAATATGAACTGTGGTGATTTGTATAAAAAAATAAAGGTATCAGCCTCATATTTGAACTTTAATTCGGATATTTCGCTATTATGTTTTATTGGTAATGATTATGAACAATATATTGACTTGAATCGGTCATATAATGAAGCGATAAATATTTTAAACTATTTCAAAGGAGAAAAAGAGGGAATTTATTTATTCAATACAGTCATGTTGGATTTCATTATAAATCAGCTTCCTGACATACATAAAGAAAACCTTAAAAACCAGATATTCCAAAATTGTGCGGAGGGTGAGAAGGAAGTGTTGTGTAATTTCATCAAGGATTATTTTTATGCAAATGGCTCTTTGAACGTGCTAGCTGAGAAATATTATGCGCATAAAAATACGATACAATATAAAATCACTAAAATTAAAAAGAGAACAGGATATGACTTAAGAAGCATGCACGATCTGTTTTTGCTATATATGGCAGCTATATGTACACAATAACATGTTTTGAAGAGATTATTTGTTATTAATAATATATATTTGATTTCGGTAATTTGCTATACTTGTTAAAAATTATTCGAACTATTTCATATTTTCGCATTTTTATTAAAAAAGGAGGGGAATTATGAGTGATCTTAACAAAATGCAGAATACCGATGTCGCATTAAAGCGGACATTGAATCTTCCGCTACTGATTATGTTTGGCCTGGCATATTTAGCGCCTACAGTGGTATTTAACAATTATGGTATTTTTACTGAAGCAACGGGAGGAATGTATGCGTTGGCATTTGCAATCACTACAATTGCCATGAGCTTCACTGCATATAGCTATACGCAGATGGTAAAAGTATACCCAAAGGCCGGCTCAGTCTATACGTATACCCATAAGTCAATACAACCACATGTTGGATTTATGGCTGGTTGGGTGATGCTAGTTGATTACCTGCTTCTGCCTATGATCTGCTATTTGCTGCTAGGGACCTATATAAATGAATATTTCCCAGCTATTCCTGTTTGGCTGTGTGTTGTTGTTGTTGCAGGACTAGGCGCGGTTATAAACATAATAGGTGCCAAAACAGCCAGTATTGTAGACACAATCATTATTGCAATGCAGGTGGGCTTCACCTTTCTTGTGCTTATCGTTGCAATTAAATATATTACAGGAGGCGGCGGAGCAGGAACTGTAATTGATTCTGTTGCGTTTTATAATCCGGAAACATTTAATCTTGGAAATATTTTAGGTGTATCAGCAATATTGAGCGTATCATTCGTGGGATTTGATGCGGTTACAACAATGGCTGAAGAAACAAGAAATCCTGAGAAGGTCGTTGGAAAAGCTATTATGGGGGTAGTTATTCTAGCAGGAATATTGTTTATTATAACAGCATATATCATGCAGTTGTCATGGCCAATGGCTTACAAAGAGATTGAGGATGTAAATGTAGGTATTTTTGAATTCTTCCCACAGATTGATAAAGCTTGGATGGGGGACGTATTCTTTATAATAGATAATTTTGCCACATTTGTATGTGCAATGGCAGGAATAGCTGCAGTATCCAGAGTATTATATGGAATGGGAAGAGATAATATTTTACCAAAAAAGTTTTTTGGCAAGCTGTCTTCAAAATTCCATACACCTGTCAATAATATTGTTTTGACTAGCGTGATAGCTTTGACAGCAATATTCTATGAGGAAAACCTCATGGGAGCGTCTGCACTAGTATCTTTTGGAGCGATTACAGGGTTTATAATGGTTAATTTATCGGTTATTTTCCATTACTATATCAGAGGGAAGGAACGCGGTGCATGGAATATATTTAAGCACCTGGTGGTGCCGGCAATAGGTATTTTAATTTTAATAGTGGTGTTTATATATTTGGAAACACAAGCGAAGATTCTGGGAGGTATATGGCTCGCTATTGGTCTGATATATTTGGTAGTTAAGACAAGAGGCTTCAAGACACTTCCGCCTGAAATGCATTTAGACGAAGAATAAAAGGAGATATATAATGAGTATTGTTTTGCGTAATGGAAAGATATATACATCTGATTCGCGTATGCCTATTGCTAAAGCGATAGTCATAAACGACGATATTTTCTCGTATGTGGGGGATGATGATAGTGAACTATGGCGAAAATACTTAGGTAATGACAAGGCTTTCGAAGTTTATGATTTAAATGGGAAAACTGTTGTGCCGGGTATTGTAGACGGACATATACACCCAGGAATGTGTAGCAAAAGTGCATGGCACATACGATTGCCTTGGACTGAAGATGTAGATGAGATTCTTGAATTCATAAAGAATTATGCTCAGGAACATCCAAAAGAAGAGGTGCCATTTTTATACTTTGAATATTATCCTACCAGTATGTTTGATTCAAAAGGACCAAGAAAAGAATTGTTGGATACAGTAGTTTCTGATAGACCTTGTCTATGTCAGGATTTTGGAGAGCATTTATGTTGGGTTAATTCTAAAATGATAGAACTCCTCGGCATCGATAAAAATACACCGGATCCGAATACACTGGAAGTGTTTGCCAGAGATGAAGATGGGACTCCTACCGGTTGGGTAAAGGAATTGGCATGGTTGCATTTTGCTGACAATATGTACGAGGCGTTAAACTGGAGACCTCCTGAAGAGCTGACAAAAGAAAATTTAAAGCCGTTTTTTGAATTTCTCAAAGAAAATGGAATAACAGCCATGGCAGATGGTTTTATTGAAAATGATCAACAAATAAAATCAATATACGAAATGGACTTGGCAGGAGAGCTGAATACATACTATGATGGAATGGTACGATTCTGGTCTTTGAAAGACCTTCCGGAAAAAATAAAAAAAGCTAAAGAATATCAGAGACTGTATTCGTCATCGCATATAAAGATAAATACGATGAAGTTGTTCCTTGATGGAACAAATGAGAGTGGCAATAGTGCATCTCTTCATGGGCATATTAACGAACCGGATAATTACGGCGAGATAATGATGGAAATGGAGGAACTAAGAGACTGTTTTGTATTATGCAATAAGGAAAGTTTGGATATTCATATTCATATTGTGGGTGATAGGGGCTTCCGTGTAGCCTGTGACGCAGTTGAAGAGGCTCAGAAAATTGTTGCAGAAGAAGGAGAACAATGGGTTTGCCAACCTGTATTTGCTCATTGCGAGATTGTGGACCCTGAAGATATGTCAAGACCTGCAAAGCTAGGTATTACAATAAACTGGAGCTGTCATTGGTCCGGAGGATACTTTGGAGAGGAGGCAATGAACTATTACTCCAAAGAAAAATGGGATAGGATGTATCAATTCAATCCGATGATAGATAGTGGGGCTTTAGTAACATATTCAAGTGACGTAGTTACAAATTATGAGCTACATAGAGCAAATCCTTTTTTTAGTATACAGGTGGCGGCAACAAGAATAGACCCTGAATTCCCTTTGGATCCGGAAAGATATCCAGGGAGCATGAGACCATTGGAGTCTGCAAAGCTTGATAGAAAAGTACTGCTTGATGGATATACAATCGGTGCAGCTAAACAATTGCGATGGGATAAAATAATTGGAAGTATTGAAGCTGGGAAAAAAGCTAATCTTATTATTATATCAAAAGATTATTTTGACGTAAAGGATGAAGACATCAGCAGTATTGAAATAGATGCAGTCTTTTTTGATGGACATCTTGTTTCGGGAGATTTATAATTTTGATAATAAATAAACATAGCATTATAGTCTGATAAAGCGGCACTGAAATTGGTGCCGCTTTTATTTGCAATCATTCTATACATGTTATATAATTAAGTGCTATGAAAACATTATATCTTGATTGTACAAACGGAATAAGCGGTGATATGCTCCTGAAGGGGCTGATGAAGATAAGCGGCGCGGAAAAAGAGATCGAGGAGGCCATGAAAAATGAGCGCCTGCACGGCCACCATCACCATGATGGTCATGATCACGGTCATGCTTATCATCACCATGGACACGAGCATGGGGAGCACCATCACGGACATGAGGAGCATGGCCACGGAAGAAGCTGGACAAAGGTCAGAGAGTTGATATCCTGCAGCGGGTTTTCGGAAGAAGCCAGAAAAACGGCATTGAATATATACGGGAGAATTGCCGAGGCGGAAGCCAAGACTCACGGAGAAACTCTCGAGACCATTCATTTTCATGAGGTGGGACGAGACGAGGCCATTAAAAACGCCCTGGGCATCGGTATGGCTCTTGCTGCCATCGCACCTGATGAAATACTTACATCGCCTATATACGATGGCAAGGGCACCATCATATGCAGTCACGGTGAAATACCTGTGCCGGTTCCGGCCGTCATGGCTTTGCGTGAAAAATGCTCCTATGAATTCCGTCAGGCGGATGTCAATACGGAGATGGTGACGCCTTCCGGGCTGGCAGGAATCATGGGAATAGGTGCAGTGGCCGCAGACAGGACGCTGCAGCAGCTTCTGGAGAACGGAGAGCTGATGATGTCGACGGAAGCCAGGGGCAGCAGAGATACAGGAAGAGACGGACTCAAGGTCTATTTAATAAAAACAGAGTAGAGAGAGGGGATAAGTAAAATGACACCGGAAAAAAACTTGCCGAAGACATATGATCCGAAGGACTTCGAGGATCGCATATATGACATGTGGGAAACCAGCGGGGCATTCAGAGCCGAGGTGGATCGCGACAGGAAGCCTTTCACCATCGTGATGCCGCCGCCTAACATCACAGGGCAGCTCCACATGGGACATGCCCTTGACCAGACGCTTCAGGATGTTCTTACGAGATTCAAGAGACTTCAGGGCTACAGCGCATTATGGCTGCCCGGCTCGGATCACGCATCCATAGCCACAGAGGTCAAGGTGGTGGACAGGATAAGACAGGAAGAGGGTCTTGAAAAGGAAGAGCTGGGAAGAGAGGAATTTCTCAAGCGTGCATGGGCATGGAAGGAGGAATTCGGAGGCAAGATCACGAAGCAGTGCCGTAAGCTGGGAGATTCGTGTGACTGGAGCAGAGAGCGCTTTACCATGGACGAGGGCTGCAACAAGGCAGTCAACCACTTCTTCGTGAAGCTCTACGAAAAGGGTCTCATCTACAGAGGAAACAGGCTGATAAACTGGTGCCCTGAATGCGGCACGTCTCTGTCGGATGCAGAGGTGGAGCATGAGGACAGAAACGGCATGTACTGGTACTTCAGATATCCTGCGGCAGACGGCGGAGAAGGCGTTGTAGTCGCCACATCGAGACCTGAGACTATGTTCGCCGACGTTGCCATCGCAGTACATCCCGACGATGAGAGATATAAGGAGCTGGTGGGAAAGAACGTTCTGATACCGCTTCTCAATAAGGAAATCCCGGTCATCGCAGATACTTATCCCGATCCTGAAAAGGGAACAGGTGCAGTTAAGATCACACCTGCCCACGACCCCAACGATTTTGAGGTGGGACAGAGACACGACCTGGGAACACCTACCTGCATAGACTTCGAAGCTAAGATGACTGACGCTGCAGGAAAATATGAGGGAATGGACAGATACGAGTGCCGAAAGGCATGGGTGAAGGATCTGGACGAAGCCGGATACCTTGTAAAGACAGAGGAAAAGGTAATACCTGTAGGAGAATGCTACAGATGCCATACAGTTGTTGAGCCGATGCTTTCAGATCAGTGGTTCGTCAAGATGGAGGATCTGGCAAAGCCTGCGATAGAGGCTGCCAGAAGCGGAGATCTTGAGCATGTACCGGAGAGATTCGAGAAGATATATCTCCACTGGCTGGAGGAGATCAGAGACTGGTGTATATCAAGACAGCTCTGGTGGGGCCATCGTATACCGGCATATTACTGCCAGCAGTGCGGAGAAATAATCGTCGCAGAGGAGGCTCCGAAGGCTTGTCACAAGTGCGGAAGCACCGATATAAAGCAGGATGAGGACGTTCTCGATACATGGTTCTCATCGGCGCTGTGGCCGTTTTCCACTCTGGGATGGCCTGAGGAAACCGAGGACTTCAAGTATTTCTATCCTACGGACGTTCTCGTAACAGGCTACGATATCATCTTTTTCTGGGTAGTAAGAATGGTATTTTCAGCTCTGGAAACCACAGGCAAATCGCCGTTCAAATACGTTTACGTCCACGGTCTTGTAAGAGACGCACAGGGCCGTAAGATGAGCAAGTCGCTGGGCAACGGTATAGATCCGCTGGAAATCATAGACCAGTACGGCGCAGATGCCCTGAGATTCATGTTGACCACGGGAATAACCCCGGGTAATGACATGAGATTCAAGACGGACAGACTCGAATCAGCCAGAAACTTTGCCAACAAGCTTTGGAATGCATCGAGATTCGTCATCATGAACCTTCAGGACGAGGACGGGAACTTCAGAGATATGGCTGACCTTGAGAGCTTCAGCGGAGCCGAGCTTGCCGACGGCAGCAGGGTGAAGCTGCAGGACGAGGACAAGTGGATAATTTCAAGAGTAAACGACGCAGTCAAGTACATCACGGCAACGCTGGAAAAATTCGATCTGGCGCTGGCAGGTCAGAGAGCATATGACCTGATATGGAACGAATACTGCGACTGGTATATAGAGATTGTAAAGGGAAGACTTTACGGAGACGATGAGGAAGATAAGAAGGTAGCAAGGGCAGTCCTCGTAAAGGCGCTCAAGGACATGCTGAGACTGCTTCATCCGTTCATGCCTTACATCACAGAGGAAATCTGGGCATACCTTCCTGCGTCGAAGAAAGCAGACGACAGAAATCCCGAAAACTTCCTGATCAAGGAAACATGGCCTGAATACAGCGAAGCCCTGACCTTTGCAGAAGAGTCGGAGAAAATCGAGATGGCCATGGCCATAATAAAGAGCATAAGAAACATCAGAGCAGAAGCAGACGCCGCTCCGGGAAAGAAGCTCAGCGCTGTCATACTCAGTGCAGAGGGCAAGGAGCATGCTGTAAAGGCCGGGGAAAGACATATCAAAAAGCTCGCCAACATCACGGAGATAACCTTCATAACCGATAAGAGCGAGGTTCCTGAGGAGGTAATGTCGGCGGTGGTTGACGGAGCCGAGGTATTCATACCGCTGGATGACATCATGGATTACGAAGCGGAATACGACAGACTGGTGAAGGAAAAGAAAAAGCTGGAGGGCGAGGTCAAGAGAGTTTTGGGCAAGCTTTCCAACCAGGGCTTCATCAGCAAGGCGCCGGAGAAGGTCATCAACGAGGAGAAGGAAAAGCAGGCGAAATACGAGGAAATGCTGGCCAAGGTAACGGAGCGTCTGTCGATCGTCGAGAAGAAGGTCAAATGAAGGCAGTAGAAAAAATACATCAATTCAATAGATTCGGAAGCCGTCTGGGGCTGGAGAGAATGACGGTATTGCTGGAAAAGCTGGGAGCTCCTCACAGAGAGCTCAAGGTCATACATGTGGCAGGCACCAATGGAAAGGGCTCAGTGTGCAAATTCCTGGAGGAGGGCCTGGCGTCATGCGGATACAAGGTGGGGCTTTACACCTCGCCCTTCATAGAAAGCTTCAACGAGCGAATACGTCTGGGCGGAGAGAATATTTCCGACGATGATCTTGAGAAATATACGGATCCGGTGCTAAAAGCTGCAGAGGAGATGGTTTCGGAAGGGCTGGATTCGCCCACTGAGTTCGAGGTCATAACAGCAGTCGCCTTCCTGTACTTCAGCGAAAAGGGCGCGGATATCGTGATCCTTGAGGTGGGCCTTGGAGGAAGAGGCGATTCGACCAATGTGGTGGAAAGCCCGCTGGCATGCGTCATAACCTCCATATCATATGACCACATGGACAGGCTTGGGAATACGCTGGCTCAGATAGCCATGGAAAAGGCAGGGATCATAAAGCAAGGCGTTCCCGTAATATCCAACGTCGCGGAAAGAGAGGCGTCAGCCGTCATAGCAAAGCGGGCATACCAGGAAGGCTGCAGACTTTACGATGTGTCGAAGCTGAAGTACACGGTCTCCGGCGTGACACCTTTCGGCCAGACTGTGAGCATGCAGCTGTACGGAACAGATTACAGCGATATGGAGATTTCCATGACGGGAGAGCATCAGTGCGAAAACCTGAAGACAGCCGCAGCGGTGATAGAAATCCTGAGAAAATCATCTGCCATCAAGGTGGAGAGAAGCAGGCTGTACGAGGGCTTTAAAAAAGCCGTGCAGCCGGGAAGATTCGAGATACTGGAGGTCGGAGGACTGATAGATGCGAAGCCATGGGAGACTTCGGAGAGGACAGACCCTGCAGTCATTGTCGACGGTGCGCACAATGAGGCAGGTGCAAAGGCGTTGAAGGAAACCATGCAGAGGTTTTTCAGCGGCAGCAGGATCCTTCTGGTTACCGGTATGCTGGCCGACAAGCAGGTGGACAGGATACTGGATCATCTGACGGAGATAACGGAGGACATCATCATAACTGAGCCTGATAACCCCAGAAGGCTCAGCAGCGACAGTCTGGAGGCTGCGCTGATGGAAAGAGGTATAAGACCTGTAAAGACCTGCGATGCGGTCTCAGGCGTGAATGCTGCGAAGGACATGAAGGATGATTACGATATCGTTCTTTTTGCAGGCTCGTTGTACCTCATAGGAGATGTAAGGAGAATAGTGAGAAATGAATGGTGAAATAGAAGGTACCAACAGGAATGAAAACAGGCAGAAGAAAAAAATACTTCTGTATTACAATGCATATTCGGGAAGCGGTATTTTCAAGAACAATCTGGATCACATAGTGGAGAGGATACAGGACGCCGGATATCAGGTGATCCCTGTGAGAGCAGCCATGGGATATGTCATCAACGAGGTGCTGTCGCAGATCGACCAAAGCGAGTTCAGCCGCATCATCGCTGCAGGGGGAGACGGAACCATCAACCTCTGCGTCAACGCCATGGTGAGAAACAACATTCACCTGCCGCTGGGGATACTTCCGGCAGGAACCGCCAACGATTTTGCATATTATTTCGAAATACCGTCGGAGATAAATTATCAGCTGGATATAGCTCTGGGCAACAAGACGACGAAGGTCGACGTGGGCGTGGTGAACAACAGATACTTCATCAACGTGGCGGCCATGGGAGCACTTATAGACGTCAGCCAGAAGACGGACCCCAACCTTAAAAACGCCATCGGCGTGCTGGCATATTATCTCAAGGCAGTCACGGAGATACCGCAGCTTCACGCCATACCTGTCAAGCTGACAACGCCGGATGAGGTGTACTTCGAGGATATATACTTCATGGTGGTGATGAACGGAGAATCGGCAGGCGGCTTCAGAAAGCTGTCTCCGCAGTCATCCATGAACGATGGTAAGCTGGACGTTATCGCCTTCAGGAAGATGCCTATCGTGGAGTTGGGGCCCCTTCTCTTCGAGGTGGTAAACGGCAGGCATCCAAGAAACAGGAACGTGCTGTATTTCCAGACGGATCAGCTGACGGTGGAGTCAACGGAGAGTATAAGTACGGATATAGACGGGGAGCATGGAGAACCGCTGCCTCTTCATTTTACGGTGCTGGATGAACGGCTGGATGTTTTCGTCTCAGAGGACACATGGAATTACGACGAGTGATCTTGCCGATGAAAGGATGGAAATATGATAAATTTTAAAATATCAGTGACAGAGGATTATGAAAAGCTGGTGCCGTTTTTTATTGAGAACGAGCTGGAGTTTTCCGAAGAGGAGCCGGTACCGACGGATCTGGTGAAGTGCTGGGAGATAACTGACGGAGACGGCAGACTCATAGGCGGCTTCGTGTTGGCAAAGCGCGAAGGAGAGTTTATCGTCGACGGCATTGCCATAGCTCCGGAATACCGTAAATTCAAGTTGGGGAAGGCCCTTCTTGAAAGGGGAATAGAGGAGGCGCTGAAGCGCGGTGCCAAATCCATATATCTGGTGGCAAGGGCTCCGGGATTCTTCAGAAGATACGGCTTCAAGACCATTTCCAGGGAAGAATCTCCCGACTTCTTTGAATGTCTGACATGTCCTCAATACCAGGTAAGCTGCTTTCCTGAGGTGATGAAGCTGGAGCTTCAGTGAGGCATTTGGATTTGAAATAGAGACATAAAACCCCCTGAAAGGTGCATATATTCTATGAGAATATGCCTGAGGGGGATTTTTTATGGAAAAAAACACGGAAGCCAGCGGAGTTCATCTGGCAGGAAGAGTGATAGACGGTCCTGTCTTCAACCACAAAACGTACGGGGAGGCCTTTTACATGGTGCTGCTGGGTGTCCTGAGAAGAAGCGGATACGAGGACAGGATCAGGCTGATAATATCGGAACGAATACTGGGCGGCAGATCTCCCAGAACAGGCGAGCTGCTGGATATTTCAGGCCAGATAAGGACATACAACAGAGAGCATGAAGGCAGAAGCAAGCTGGAGGTGACTGTATTTGTCAGGGAAATGGAATACAGGAGGGCTTCAGGCTTTGAGTATGATAACGACGTGTATCTGGAAGGCTTCATCTGCAAGGAGCCTGTCAGACGCACATCTCCCCTGGGCAGGGAAATCTGCGATCTGATGATCGCAGTCAACAGGCTGTACAACAAGTCAGACTACATACCGTCCATAGCCTGGGGAAGAACCGCCGAATACTGCGAAGGCCTCAAGGTGGGAGACAAGATCTCGGTCAGAGGCAGGTTCCAGAGCCGTGAATACAGGAAGTATACGGAGGACGGCAGTGTGGAGACGAGAACGGCATACGAGGTGTCGGTGGTCAGGGTGGAGTTGATTTCCTGATACCGGGATGTTATAATCCCGTCTTTGACACTTAATTAGCCAAAAAAGCTTGCTGTCCCTTGGTAT
>CAUDEQ010000061.1 GCA_958448635.1 uncultured Bacillota bacterium
TCTGCGCCGTTGATGTTCAGCGTCATTTTCATTAAATTCATAATAGCCTCCGTTTGATTTCGATTGATATAACTGTTTACTTGCTGAATAAACATGTCAATCTGACATTTTGTTATAGAGTTATTTTAACAATTATTCTGTGGAAGTGTCAATAAAGGGGGTATAAAAAAAATGATTAAATTGCTGTAAACAAGGTATTAGCATGTTCAAAAAACAGACAAGCCTGTCTGCGCACTTTTCATGCAACATTCAGCAAGTAAACAGCAAAAACAATCAAAATCAAACGAGACTTCAATGTTTGTGTTTTGTCGCAATAAAAAAGTGCGCAGGCAGGCTTGATAAACGTAAATCAAGATCGGTACTCCTTCGCACAATGGCAGGCAGAAAGATCGCTCTCGCTACCCTATCGTTCCCGCCGGCAAACGAGTGTCGTGCGGGAATCGGAGATATTCATTTGTTTCGACGGATCTCTCCGTTAAAAGTATTTTACTTTGTATCCCATGTATTGTCAACTGCCAAAACAGTAAATGTTCTAAATGTGAAGCTCATAACAGAAGCTCGCCCTCGATGAAACGGCGTGTCTCGGCCTTTTCGGGCGATGACAGGAGGCTGTTGCAGGGGCCGGACTCTATCAGCCGCCCTTCATGGAGCATGATGACCTCATCGCATAATCGCTTCGCCTGAGCCAGATTGTGCGTTACCAGTACGATGGTAGCATAGCTTCCGGCGGCGACGAGAATCTTCTCTATCTCAGCGGTGGTGTGCGGGTCTATGTTGGCAGTAGGCTCGTCCAGCAGGAGAAGCCTCGGTTTGAAGGAAAGCGCCCTGGCCAGCGCCACCTTCTGTGTCTCTCCTCCTGAAAGCTTCCATGCTTTCTGTTTTCTCAGCTCAGTAAGACCCAGCTCTTCGGAAAGGCTGCTGACGCGCCTTTCGGTTTCCTCTCTGCTGAAGCTTCTCAGCTTCAGGGGATATGCGATGTTTCTTTCCACGGTGGTGGAAATCAGATAAGGCTTCTGGAATACCAGGGTGGTGTCCTTCTGAGGAAAAACAGAGGAACCATCGTATTTAACATAGCCGCCGTCTGCGCTTTCCAGACCGGCGAGGATCTTCAGGAGAGTGCTTTTTCCGGCTCCGTTGGGCCCTATTATGGCAGTACGGCTGCCGCCCTTTATGAAGCCTCTTTTTATATCGAGGACCCTTCTGCCCTCATAGGATTTCTGAAGTCCCTCAAAATATATATCCATGAGACATCACCTGCTTTCCCTTTCCTGAAAATGATACAGCGCCGCGGTGACCACGAAGGATATACAGAGAAGTATTATCCCCACGGCGACGGCCCGCTCGTAGTTGCCCATGCCCTTGAGCTGGGATATGTAGGTGGTCATCACCTGAGTCTTGCCCTTGATATTTCCTCCGACGATCATAACTGCGCCCACTTCGGAAATGGCTCTTCCGAAGCCGGAAATCACGGAGGTTGTTATGCCCACTCTCATTTCGTATATCAGCAGCCACATGCCGGAGGCCTTTCCTGCGCCCAGTGTTATGCCCAGACTGTTTACAACAGGAGCCTTTTCCTTGACGATGTTGTAGGTGAGGCCGATGATGATGGGAGTGACAAGAACTATCTGTGCGATGATCATGGCCGGTACCGTGTAATTGAGCTGCAGACTTCCCAGTGGACCTCTGCGCATCAAAATAAGGAATACCGTAAGACCGGCTATGACCGGAGGTAAGCTCATGAGCGTGTATATGATCCTGACGATGATCCCCTTGCCTCTGAAGCGCCTTGTACCCAGCAGGATCCCCAGAGGGATCCCAAGCACGGTGGAAATCACCACCGAAGAAAAGGAAACGTACAGAGAAAGACCAACGATCCGGAATATTTCAGGGTCTCCGGCGAATATCAGCCGGAAGGCCTCAACAAATCCTTGTCCTATAGTATCCATATCCTTAGTATATCATATAAAACCGCAAAGTCCATAAAAGGGCAGGGTCTGCTTTCCGTGGCCTTTTCAGCTGCGGAGCATTCCTTGGAATGGCGGAGCTCTGCGGATATGCAGGAGGTGCTTCCTGCATCTTGGAAATATCGTAAAAAAATGTCGCACCGGTATCGTGCAATACCGGTACGACAGTATGGTACATTTACTGAGCGTTAGGGATGAAGAGGGCTTCGCCGTACTCTTCAACACCGTATTCGCCGATCAGCTTCTGAGTAGCTTCTGAAACGATCCATTCCTGGAATGCCTTGGCTCCCTCGTGGTTTATGTTCTCGTTCTTTTCAGGATTTACGCAGATAACGCCGTACTGGTTGTTGAGAACACCGCTTGGATCCTTTTCGCAGAGGATCTTCAGTGCAGTATTGCCGCCTACGTTGAGCCATGTGGCTCTGTCAGACAACGTGTAGCCCACCTTTTCGTCAGTCATGGTGATGACATCGCCCATGCCTGCGGCTGCTTCAACGTACCATTCTCCCGATGGCTCAAGTCCTGCCTTTTCCCAGATGGAAAGCTCCTTTTTGTGAGTTCCCGAATCATCTGCTCTCGATACGAATACGGCCTGGTTGTCCATGATGGCGGTAAATGCTGCAACAGCATCGTCGGCTGCGTCTGTGCCTATGCCGGCAGGATCCTCTTCAGGGCCTACAATGACGAAATCGTTGTACATTACGTCCATTCTTCCGTCCTCGTCAGCATGTCCGCCTTCGACATATTCAGCCTCGGAAGCAGGTGAGTGTACCAGCAGAACATCGGCCTCTCCGTTCATGCCCATTTCCATTGCCTCACCTGAGCCTACAGATACAACGTCGACCTCCCAGCCTGTTTCAGCTGTGAATTCAGGCAGTATGGCATCCAGAAGTCCGCTGTCCTTGGTGCTTGTGGTGGTCGCCAGAATGATTGTGCCCTTGGATTCGGCCTCTTCTTCATTTCCACATCCTGTGAAAATTGCGGTCATGGATAAAGCCATAGCCAGCACCATGACCAGTGCTAAAATTCTCTTTTTCATTTTTACCTCCTGTAGTTTACTTGCTGTATTTTGCAATATGTGAAATATCAATGGCGATATTTCCCGACTAAAAAAGAAAGCTCCGACATTTAAACGCAATATATCAGCAATATAAAGGCAAAACGCCCGGGTACTCGCATAGGGCGGAGTGCCGAGTATCGTTCTGCGCATGCTGCAGGCAGAAAAAGTCATAAAAAAATTCTTCGGAATGAAGAATTCAATGCGACAGAAAATGCCGGTTCTGATGTCATTCCTTTCCAAACACGGGAGGCATAAGAGTTTCCTGTTATACCCATCGGTATACAGCTCATAATCCAATGAAAAAGGGAGGACCTTAGAAGTGCATACTCGGAATATCTATTTAGTTTTCTGTATTTACTGCATTATACATCAGGACGCCTTTTTTGTCCATCTTATAAATTGCAGACAACAAAGATATAATGCAACAAAAGCAACTCCGTGCATAAATGTATGTTGAAAAAATTTTGACTATATTGTATAATCCGAATATAGGTAAACATAGCAAAACACATACATTTAATAACAGAACTCCGATTTTCACTCGACACCTGCTGCCGGTGAAAACGATAGGGTTGCGAGAGCGATTTTGCAGCCTGCCATTGCGCAAAGGAGACGCTAGCCTCATACGGAGGTCAGTTCTGCTTTGCTATTTTTTTGCAGGAAAAAGCGGAAAGGAAGATTTTCAGATGAAAAGACTTAAATTCAACAAAGAAAGCTGCATAGGCTGTCAGCTTTGCGCACAAGTCTGCTCTGCGTACAAGGAAGGCGAATACATTCCTTCCAAGGCGAGAATTGCCATAGAGACGTACTATGACAAGGGCGCTCTCAAGTATGCTGATCACTACTGTATTCTCTGTGGAATATGTGCCAAGGCATGTCCTTGCGACGCTATCACCATAGGAGAATACATAGAGGTTGATATGGACAAATGCTCCGGCTGCGGTCTTTGTGCAGAGAAATGTCCTAAGAAGGTAGTTAGAATAAGAGAAGATAAAGCATATATCTGCGATACTTGCAAGGGCGACCCTAAGTGCGTCAAGACATGTCCGCAGAATGCTCTGACATTTGAATAAAAAGGAGGCGAAAAGAATGACAATGTTAGGTTATCAGAACAAAGTTTTGAGGATAAATCTTACCGAGAAAAAAGCCTCCACAGAACCGCTTCGTATGGATTTTGCGGAAAAGTACGTAGGCTCAAAGGGTCTGGCCATCAGATACATGTATGAGGAACTGAAACCTGGTATCGATGCTCTGGGCGCCGACAACAAGCTGTTCCTGACTACAGGTCCTTTTACAGGAACTCCTGTGCCATGCTCAGGCAAGCTGTCTGTGGCGGCCAAATCACCTGCCACAGGTACGATGAACGACTGCTCCATCGGAGGGCATGCAGGAATCAAGATCAAGTTCGCAGGATATGACATGATAATATTCGAAGGGCAGCTTGCAAAGCCGGGATATGTCATCATCGAGGATGATGAGATCAGCTTCGCAGATGCAGGCGATCTCTGGGGCAAGGGCTCCCATGAGACGGAATCGCTGCTGGCAGAGCAGTACGGAAGAGAATTCAGCATTCTTTCCATAGGCCCTGCAGGCGAAAATCTCAGCAACATGGCATGCATAAACTCCGATTACTACAGACAGGCCGGGCGTGGCGGTATAGGCGCAGTAATGGGCTCCAAGAAAATGAAGGCCATCCTCATCAAGGGAACGGGCGGAGTTAAGGTTCCTGATATAGCCAAGGCTACGGACAGGATCCTGGAGCTGCTCCACGAAGACGTTCTGCAGGAAGACAATACCTTCGTATACGATGCGGGAACGACAGCCTTCCTGGAAGCTTGTAACGACGGCGGTATTCTTCCTTGGAAGAACTTCTCCGACGCTACTGACGAGAAGTGGACTGAATACAACGGCGATGTGCTGATGGAGCACAGAGAAGGCAAGAGAGGCTGCGGAAGCTGCGGTCTCGGCTGCGGTAATTTCCTCAAGATAGGTGATGCTGTGTGTGAAGGTCCTGAATACGAGACCATCTCCGTAGCAGGGCCTAATGCAGGAATAAGAGATCCATATGCCATCGTTAAATTCAATCAGGTGGCAGATGATGTGGGCCTTGATACCATCAGCGCCGGCGATACCATCATATGGGCAATGGAGATGACCGAAAAGGGCATCCATGACTTCGGCATCAAGTTCGGAGACGGCGAAGGAATGGTGAGACTGCTGAAGGAAATGGCTACAAGAACAGGCGTAGGCGCAGAGCTGGCTGACGGCGTAAAGCTCGCATCCGAGAAATACGGCGGAACAGATTTCGCTATGCATGTAAAGGGTCTGGAATATCCACAGTACGAGCCGCGCGGCTCATGGGGAATGTCGCTGTCATACGCCATCTCCGACAGAGGCGCATGTCACATGAGATCATATGCTCCTAACGTGGAAGTATTTGCTGCAGCTGTACCTCCGTATATTTCCGAAGGGAAGGGCCAGATGGTATATGATCTTCAGGAGTTCAATGCCATAAAGTTCTCGCTGTGCATCTGCGACTTCTGGGGAACCATCAACTACGATATCATGGCTGAGCTGATGACCTTGATAACCGGAAGAGAATGGACCAGTGAAGAGATGGGCGAGGTTGGAAGAAGAGTTATCAATATCGCCAGAGCTTTCAACCAGAGAGAAGGCTTCAACAGGGCTCACGATACCGTTCCTAAGAGAATCGTCAAGGAAGCTCTCAAGAGCGGCCCTGCTGCAGGTCAGGTGATTCCTCAGGAAGCCTTCGAGGATATGCTGGATCAATACTACGAGGTAATGGGCTGGAATAAGGACGGCACCATGCCTGAAGAGCTGATACAGTCGATACTGTAGTAAAGGCTGATAGACAAATTTGAATAATTTAATGTATAATAGGGGCAGAGCAATCAAAGCTGCCCCTTTATAATTGGAGGAATGAAATGAAAGTGATCATAAGTCTGAGAGGAACTCTTAAGAAGTACTTCGGTGAAGATAAGGAAAGAGTCTATGAGGTGCCCGAGGGCTGTACATGTGACGAGGCGCTCATGATAGCGGGCCTCAACTACAGGGAAATAAAGAACTTCGGATTCGTCTCCGTAAACAACAAACGAGTGATGATAACAGATACTCTGAATGACGGAGATCTGCTGAAGGCATTTTCCAAGGTGTCGGGAGGCTGATTCGGTGTCGGAGAGCATACGGCGTCGAGACAGCCGGAAGCATGATGGAGAGTATATATGTCAAAGGACGGTAAGCCTATGGTGAAGGAGAAGGAGGGACTTGTGTCCCGCATTGATCACAGCAGAAGATACAGCAGGAATATGACGACTATATCGCAGCAGGAGCAGGAGCTTCTGAAGGAAAAATCCGTATGTGTAGTCGGCTGCGGAGGTCTGGGCGGCGGCGTCATAGAGGCCCTTGCCAGAATGGGAGTCGGGCACATGACTCTCGTGGATGGAGACTGTTTCGATGTGACGAATCTCAACAGGCAGGTGTTTTCCAATGAAAAAAACATCGGTTGCTCCAAGGCATGCGAGGCTGCAAGGCAAATTGAGGAAATAAATTCGGAGATAGATATAAAGGCTCGTGATGTGATGCTGGACGGCGACAATGCGGCCAGTCTGGTGAAGGATCACGATGTTGTGGTGGATGCCCTCGACAATATTTCCGCCAGAAGGATATTGGAGGAAGCATGTGAAGAGGAGGGAATACCGCTTGTACACGGGGCTATAGCAGGATGGACAGGCCAGGTGGCGGTCATAACGCCGGGATGCAGGCTTATGGAAAACCTTTACGGTGGATTTAGCCCTGGGGAAACAGGAGAAGAGAAGGAGACGGGAAATCCATCATTTACACCTGCCGTGGTTTCGGGAATACAGGCGGCGGAAACGGTGAAGCTGCTGCTAGGCAGGGAAGGCTCGCTTACCGGCAGACTGCTGATGATGGATCTGCTGGAGCATCAGTATGAGCTCATAGAGCTTTAGAAAGGAACAGAGGATTGAGGATAATAACGGTGAAGGGCTTTTCCAAGACTGGAAAGACCACTACGGTGACATCTCTTGTCAGCGAGCTGAAGAGGAGAGGATATACCGTTGGAACGATAAAGGATATACATTTCATGGAGTTTGAAGCCGATGTACCGGGCACAGACACCTACAGACATGCTGAGGCAGGAGCACGCCGTGTGACGGCGAGAGGGCTTAGAAGCACATCGATAATAATAGATCAGCATATGGATATAGATGAGATCCTTAAATATTACAAGGAAGATTTCCTTATTATAGAAGGTGACTGCGGCATAAAGAGCCCGACAATAATAACCGCAAAGACGGTGCATGATATAGAAGAGAAGCTGTCCGACGATGCCATTGCGGTTTCAGGAGTGATATCAGGCGAAATGGCGGAGCAGGGCATAATGGAATACGGAGGACTGCCGGTGATAAACGGCATAGAGGAGGTGGAGAAATTGGCTGATCTCGCAGAAAAGGCAACAAAGGATAAGGAGACGAAGCTGGACGTGGAGCTTACCATAGGCGGCGAGGAAATATGGATGGTGCCCTTTGTAAAGGAGACTCTTAAAAACGTGGTAATCGGTGCGGTAAAGGCGCTGGATGGCTATGAAGAGGGCAGGGAAATAGTTGTAAAGATAAAATAGCAGTAGCGAAAGCGAAGGAATAAAGGAATAAAGGTTATGAAGCTATTGAAGGTGGATACTCTTCAGGAGGCCAGGGAAAAGCTCCTGAAGGCAGTTTCGGAAAAGCCTCTGAATACCGAAAGAGTGCGCTTTGCATCTTCTCTCGGGAGAGTTCTGGCAGCAGATATAAGAGCGGTGGAAAGCATACCGCCCTTCAGAAGATCCACGGTGGATGGATATGCCGTAAAGGCGGCAGATACTCAGGGTGTTACGGAGAGCATCCCTGTTTTTCTCGATGTCATAGAGACGGTGGAAATGGGGGCGGCTCCGCAAACGACCATCTCCTCAGGTCAGGCTGTTTATGTACCTACAGGCGGAATGCTTCCGGAGGGTGCGGACGCCATGGTGATGATAGAATACTGTGAGAAGTTCGATGAGAGCAGTATAGCCGTATATGATCCGGTTTCGCCGGGAAGAAATGTCGTGGCAGTGGGAGAGGATATTGCCGCAGGAAATGTCTTCCTTCCAAAGGGCAGACGGATACGTCCGCAGGAGGTGGGCGTGATGTCATCTGCAGGCGTCTTCGAGGCGGAGGTCTTCAAGCCGTGGAGAATATCGATAATTTCCACCGGAGACGAGTTGGTAACCACCGAGGAGGCTCCCCAACCGGGACAGATAAGAGATATAAACACATATTCCATTTCATCGGCATCGGAAAAATACGGCTTCGAGATAGTCGGAGCAGCGGTGCTGAAGGACGATGAGGCTCTGTTGGAGAAGGTAGTAAGAGACGCCATGGACAAGAGCGATGTGGTGGTGGTGTCCGGCGGAAGCTCCCAGGGAGAAAAGGATCATACGGCAGATGTGATGGACAGGCTGTCGGAGCCGGGGGTCTTTACCCATGGTATCGCTCTGAAGCCGGGTAAGCCTACGATACTGGGATATGACGAGAGGTCAGAAACTGTGATGGTAGGTCTTCCGGGTCATCCGGCTGCTGCGCTCATGGTGTTTGAGCTGTTGGTGGGATGGCTGTACAGGCGTATTACATGTCAGAAGGAGCCTGCAGCGGTACCGGCCGTACTGACGGAAAACGTGGCGGCAGCAGGAGGTAAGGCGACCTGCCTGCTGGTGGAGCTTGCTGAGGACGAGGAGACAGGTGAGTACAGGGCAGTGCCGATATACGGCAAATCGGGGCTTATGACGACGCTTACGAGAGCCGATGGCTATGTTATGATAGATACCGATCACGAAGGCCTTTCCGAAGGCCGAAGGGTTAAAGCAGTGCTGTTCTAGGGCGGCACGGATAAGGAATAAAAATGAGCAAAAGAAGAAATCTGTATTTGAAGACGATTCCCGTAGAGGAAGCCAGGGAAAAGTACATGGAAGCCATAGAGGAGCTGATAGCGCCGAGGTTTGAGACCATAGATGTGAGAGACAGTCTCGACAGGATAACGGGACAGGCGATTTTCGCCAGATACAGCTCACCGCTATTCAATGCGTCGGCTATGGATGGAATCGCTGTTATAGCAGCTGATACCGACAACGCATCGGAAGCAGCTCCTGTGATACTCGCCGAAGATCAGTATGTGGTCGTCGATACGGGAGATCCCATACATGCGCCTTTCGATGCGGTGATAATGGCAGAGGATATAACCGAGGAGGACGGCGGCGTAAGGATAACGGCTTCAGCCCACCCTTGGCAGCATATAAGGCCCATAGGAGAGGACATAGTTGCCGGAGAGATGATACTGCCGGGGAATCACAGGATACGCGCAATAGATATAGGCGTGCTGCTTTCCGCAGGAATTCTGGAGATAGAGGTGGTAAAGAGACCTCATGTGGCGATCTTCCCGACAGGAACCGAGATCATAGAGCCGGAGGATGAGCCGGAGGACGGCAGCATCATAGAATCCAACTCCAGAATGTTTGAAAACATGGTGACCGTGGCAGGAGGCGTGGGCCACAGATTCCCGCCTATAGCAGACGATTATAATATGATAAAGGAAAAGGTGTCCGAGGCTGCAGACAAGTTCGATATGGTGATAATAAATGCCGGCTCCAGCGCAGGAACAGAGGATTATACGGTCCATGTGCTCAGGGAACTGGGAGAGGTCATAGTTCACGGAGTATCCATAAAGCCGGGAAAGCCGGTGATCCTGTCGATAGTCAGAGGCAAGCCTGTGATAGGGCTGCCCGGCTATCCTGTGTCTGCATACATTGGATTTGAGAATTTCGTTGTGCCTGTAATACAGAAAATGGGCAGGAGGCCTGAGCAGCTTACGGAAAGACTTCAGGCGCACATTTCCAAGAGGCTTGTTTCCAGCCTTAAGCATAAGGAATACGTTAGGGTAAAGGTGGGAAAGGTAGGAGATAAATTCGTTGCCGCCCCGCTGGCCCGTGGAGCAGGTGCAGCCATGTCTCTTGTCAGAGCCGACGGCTTCTGCGTAATAGAGCAGAACAGTGAAGGCGTCGAGGCGGGAGAAAAGGTGGATATCGAATTATACAGAAGCAGAAGCGAGATAGAAAACACCGTTGTCATCATAGGAAGTCACGATCTTATCCTGGACGTGATTGCAGACATGATGCCTGACAAATACAGGGATATGCATGTATCCAGCACCCATGTGGGCAGTATGGGCGGCCTGATGGCTCTCAAAAGAGGAGAGGCACATATGGCGCCGATACATCTGCTGGACGAGGCAACGGGAGAGTACAATATCTCATATATAAAGAAGCTGTTCAAGGAGCCTATGGTTCTCATAAAGGGCGTCCAGAGGATTCAGGGCATCATGGTGAAGAAAGGGAACCCTCTGGGAATCACAGGGATTGAGGACCTTGCTTCCGTCAGAGATGATGCATCAAATAAAACAAAATCAGCCGGAGCGATACGATATGTCAACAGGCAGCGTGGAGCAGGAACAAGGGTGCTGCTGGATTACAAGCTCAAGGAGGCAGGGATAGAGCCGTCTATGATAAGGGGATACGACAGAGAAATGGCAACTCATATGGCTGTGGCTGCCGCCGTCGCCAGTGACGGGGCAGATGCCGGTATGGGGGTGCTTTCAGCCGCCAGAGCCATGAATCTTGACTTCATCGAGGTTGCACCTGAGGAATACGATTTCGCCGTTCCTGCGGGATATCTGGAGCTTCCTCACATGAAAGCCTTCATAGAGCTACTGAAGAGCGAGGAATTCAAAAAGAGGCTCGAGGAGCTGGGCGGATACAGCTGCCCGCATGCGGGAGAGATAGTGCTGATTTAATAAAATACAGACGATATGCCGATATTATGAAATGTGATATAAGCTGAAATGAAAACAACAGTCAAATGTGAATCGCCGTTAGGCGATTCTTTTTTTGCTGTTTTTTCAACGGAGCCTCCGGCGCTTTCTGCGCCTGCCGCACTTTCCGTGCTTTCTGCGCTCTTTGCGATTGCTGCACTTTCTGCGCTTGTTGCGTTCGCCTCGCTTTCCACAAATCGATTGGGCCGGACAGATGATTTGTGGAATATCGTGCGTATTTATCCTTTTTAAACGGCACTTTCCACGATTGCCAGTTATGTCCGTATAATGGTGTAAATTCAAAATTAACAAAAGTTTGAGCCA
>CAUDEQ010000062.1 GCA_958448635.1 uncultured Bacillota bacterium
GTACGTACGGTGGTGTGAGAGGACGGCGGTTAGTCACCGCCTCCTACTCGATTACTTGTCGTTGTAGGCTTCATAAATTACTTGCAAATATCCATCTGTATTGATAGGTTTTGCATTATCATCTGACAAAGCATTTTCCGCAGAACGCTCTGCAATTGCGCGAAAATCATCTTCCTTAATATAATCGAGAGCTGTTAATTTAGGTATTTTCACCTTTTCATTGAGTTCTTTTATTTTTTCAACACCTGCCATAGCAATTTCCTCAGTTGTCATGCCGGTTCCGTCAACCCCTAAGATTTGTGCTATTCGAGCAAATCTTTCTGGCTTTGCGGAAAGATTATATTTCATGATGTAAGGTAAAAAAATCGAGTTGCCTACACCGTGAGGGGTGTCGTACCATGCACCTATTGTTTCTGAAATTGCATGTACAGCACCGACGTTAGAGTTAATAAATGATATTCCTGCCATAAGACTTCCGATCAACATGTTCGTCCTTGCTTCTAAATTGCTTCCGTTTTCCACCGCTTCCACAATATTATGAGAAATTAACTCTATAGCATATAGTGCAAGGGCATCTGTTATAGGTTGGGAGACTCTGCAAGTGTAGGCCTCTATTGCATGAGTTAATGCGTCAACTCCTGTAGAAGCAGTCAAAGAAGGAGGAAGTGTGAGAAGGAGTTCAGGATCTGCAATAGCCACACTTGGACGCAGTTTGATTGGATCGAATAGGCTCATTTTATATTTTTTCTCTTCGTCCGTGATAACTGCAACAAATGTAACTTCACTACCTGTACCTGCAGTTGTAGGTATACAAATAACAGGCAGCATATAATCATTTAATTCTTTCCAGTCCCAATCGACGCATTTGCCGCCGTTTGTAACAAGTGCTGCTGTTGCTTTGGCCTGATCCATAGAACTGCCTCCGCCGAGACCGATAATTACATCGACATTTTCATTTTTAGCTATGTCAGCGGTGTGGTCGCAGTCAGTCGTTCTTGGATTAGGGCGAACATTTTTATATGTAATATATTCAATGTTCGCATCTTCAAGGCTTTTCGTTACTCGCTCATATATTATACTCGATGCAAGAAATTCATCTGTTATAATCATAGCTTTCTTGCCTCCAAGAGAACACACTTCAGATCCGGTTTGACTTACGCAACCAGCACCAAAAACTATTTTTGTAGCGTGGAAAAATTCTTTGAATTCCATAGTTTATGCCTTCTTTCTTTAATTAAAATATATACATCTTATTTGTACTACAGCCTTGGGTATCCGCCTTTATCACCTTTTACCACAAACAACTTCATTACGAGATAGTATGCTATAGCACAAGGAATGCCAGCGCCTAGTGAAGCAGTACAGTAAATGAACGGGGTGTTATATGCAAGTGTTGCCGGATTAAAGAACACAAGATAGAAAAATGCAGTAGCAATGAAAATGATTAGAGCCACCCAGTTTATTCCACCCCAAAAGTAGTACTTGGAAGTATTAGACTGATTGAATATCGATCTGAGATCCAGGGTCTGTTTTCTAAGCAAAAAGTAATCGACAGCAGCAATCGCAGTCATTGGTACGTAGAAAACACATGTTACACCTAGCATGATATAGAAGTGATCATATATCCATTCGGCGCCTAATGCAAGTGCAATAGCTACTATGGTGCAGAATACTCCGACTATACCGCCCCATGGTGCCTTTTGAAGTGATTTTAGCCCCTTTATGCCTAAGCACATTGTATATGTAATTGTACATGTGGAAGTGACGTTTGCTACGGCAATAAATAACAGCGCAATAACGCCTAAAGCGAGGCCTGCCAGTTCAAGCATCCATACAGTTGGATCTTCAGAGCCAACTGTTAAGCAAGCAGCTGCACCTATAGATGTAGCGATTGTAGCGGCAATAACAAGACCAAACAAATTAGGCCAATAGGCAGCTTTTCCTGATTTGCATAATCTTGAAAGCCCACCCATCTCAGGCCACCATGAAAGACCTGCACCAAATGAGAGTTCGACTGCGATAAGGAAGTTTACCCACTTGCTTGGATAAGGGGTAAGAGGTTGCGCTGCTGCAATATTTCCCCAACCAACTTTTACAGTTAGAATAATAGCTAACATAATGATGACAATACACATTAGTGGGGCGACGATGTTATTGAATCTCTTAATTACGAGAGGCCCCTTCCACACAATAAGAAATGTAGCAAACATACATAATATGGCCATTATTATAGTAAATGTATGACTAACGGAATCAGCGCCTATAAATGCAGCAATAACATTAGATACAGAGCGTGCAAATAATATTGAAAGAACAATATCCCAGCAAACTATAAATATGGCAACGCACAATAATATAAAGTTTTTGCCTTTAGTACCCATGAAACTGATTGAACCCGAATATCCATCCATACCGTATTTAGCGCTAGATAGGCAAGGCATCCAAGTCATTACAAGAACTGAGAGCATATTTCCTGCTAAAGTTCCCCATACAGCTGTCCAGAAATCAGTAAACAGAGCTAGGGACGCTCCAATTAAGAAACACCATGTCGCAATTGTTAAGCCTATATTGATTGCGGTATTGTCCGCTAAATTATATACTCTCTCTTTTTTTGTGATCGGCAGCAAGCCAAACTGCGATTCTTTAGTTGCATCAAATTTTGCCACTATTTATTACACCTCCTTAGCCACTTATTCCTAATTTAAATGCATAGATAACAATTGGAAGAACTGTTCCCAAGGCGATCAGTATCCATGAAAGAATCCAGTCTCCCTTGGTTAGACCTGGAACAACCTCTCCTTGTGTTTCAATTTCTGCAATTCGTTTGCAAAGTTCTTTTTCTACTTCAGGGGAAGTGCCGGTTCTACCTTTTAATTCTTCATAAACGTCTTCGTATGTAGCCATAAATAAGACCTCCTACAAGTTGTAATTAATACAGTAAAACAAATTTAATAATTATAGCAAATATCAATAAAGCAAAAAACATGCCATGCACAATTAACGGAATATTTGTATATTTTCAACATTTGCATTTAAAATAGAATTCAAATAAGAATAATAAAAAAGAAGATTTAACAAAAAAATCGCCAAATCTTCCAACAAAAGCACATGTATTTACAAATGAATAATAATTTAAATATGAATAGAAATGCTATGGCACAGAGTGGATGTTATTTATCGACATCAGTAACATATTTTTTTATTTTACGGACTGCAGTAGGCTGGCTAACGCCAAGGAGCTTTGCTACGCCTACAGTAGTGCCACATTTTGCATATGCATTACACACCATTTTTTGCTCCAACATTTCAACGGCTTTATTTAGTGAAATATCCCCATCAAAATAATAGGATGAGGTGTTTTGGCGTAGAACTTTTTCTGGGAGGGATTCTAGCTTTATCTCATCTGTTTCTGATGTTAGAACAAGTTGCTCAATAAGATTCTGGAGTTCACGTATGTTGCCAGGCCAGTTGTATTTGTAGAAGTAGTCGATGACCTCTTGCGATAGATGCTTATTAAGAGCATACAAGGCATTAAACTTCTGAATAAAAAAAGTTGACATTGGCAGAATATCGGCGATACGATCTTTCAGGGGAGGTATCTCAAGAGGGATAACCTTGAGACGATAGTAAAGATCCTCGCGAAAAGAACCGTTGCGTACCTGTTCTTCAAGCTCTTTATTAGATGCGGTTATTAAGCGAAAATCAACATAGATTTCATGCCTGCCACCTACTCGCATTATCTTTTTGTCCTGGATGACTTTAAGAAGCTTTACTTGTAGGCTAAGCGGCAGTTCTGATATCTCGTCAAGAAAAAGCGTACCCCCTTGAGAAAGTTCAATCAAACCGACTTTACCTTCGCGGTTTGCGCCAGTAAAAGAACCCTTTTCATAGCCAAAAAGTTCTGACTCTAGCAGGTTTTCTGGTATTGCGCCACAGTTTATTTCGATGTAAGGCCCTTCTTTACGAGAACTTTGGTTATGAATGAGTTTAGCCATCATGCTTTTTCCTACACCTGAATGTCCTGTGAGAAGTACGCTGGCATCAAAGCCAGCAATACGACGAATCATTTGCATAAGCTTAATCATTTCAGGACTTTCGGCAACTACTCCATCTATTTCAACCTTTTCATTTCTTAGGAGCTCAAGTTCATTTTCATAACGGCTCATTTGGTCTTTTAGATTTTTATATTGATTTTGTAGGCTTATAAAGTCTGTAATATCTCTGCTAAAACTTATAACCAAATGGATTTTGTTTTGCGAATCAAAAATAGGAATAGCGGTAACAACGATATCTCTTCCGCGTTTGTTTTGCTGCCTGATTGTCATTTTTTTTCCGGATTCAATTACAAGTCGAGTAATTGAAGGCCTGAAATATCCATCCTCCTCTAGTTTATATACAGACCTTCCCACCATAGCTGATGGAGGGAGATCATAGGTGCGGTCAAATGTAGGACTGGCTTTAAGTATAACCCCATTTTGATCGGCAATAAGGAAATCGTCACATATATAGTCTATGATTGTATCAAATTCGTCAATAAACAGTTGATTTGTCTTCATAATATATACCTTTTATAATATAATATAAAAATATAAAAAAGTAGTTGCAATTATTTTAGCTCTTTAACGTTCATGTTTTATCAAAATAAGAGTTTCAGTCATCTGCATTTTGAGTGAGTTGCTTCATCTGTTCGTTCGTGATGATATCCACGCTGGTTGTCGACAATCCATGGATAATTTTTATGATCTGGGATCGGCTGCTGACTTTCATTTTCTTGAAAATATTATATGTATGTTTTTTTACGGTATTTTCAGAAATAAATAACTTGTCGGCGATTTGGCGACTGGTCATGCCTTGACATATAAGTAATACAATTTCTGATTCGCGTGAAGTTAGATTATATAGATATATCAGTGTATCTGAATATTCGTCCTCATTGTTACGTCGAATGCCATTGGGGTATCTGTTGTGGAAATATATGGATAGATGCTTGTTTAAGATTTCTAATATTTCTATCTCGCTATCAGTAAAATCTCCTTTATCTTCGCCTCTCCATAAATTTACTGAACCGTAGAGGATATCTTCTTTGGCAACCCTGGAACCCATACTGAAATGTACACCTTGCGGAAGCATCCAATCGTTGTAAAAAACAGATGTTCGAAGCATTGCTGAGGTAATATAGTCGGTTTCGCGATATATATCACTTCGGTTTTGTGAGAAGAACCAGAACATAATATCTACAGATTCGTATACTTTAAAATATGAAGCAAGGTATTGTTCTTCTATATTATTACTTACAGGATCAAAGAAAACGACTTTTGTATGTTTTTTATAACCTAAATCGAAAAAAGACTTGCCGTGAGGAATGAGTTCTGCGAGTTTAGAAAGAAAAGTTTTACGTAAGTGGTAGATGTCAGTTTCTGAATAGATATCCAGTATTATTTCATTAATCTTTTCCCACTGGTCGCTTCTCAGTGTTGTCATATTACACCTCACTTGTTCGTAGTATTCTGTACACTTTTACATTAAATCAAATAATACTGTATAAGAACAAATATACAGTATTATTAAATGTCTACTACTAATATGATAAGTTAGATTCTACTATCTGTCAATATTATTTTCATACAATCTAATACTTATTCATATGTTCGTAATGCAAAAGTGGTATTTAATTTTTTTAATAAAATGGAGTAGTTGATTTTTGCGTAACTATTTCATAATATAATATATATAAAGTATCTAGGGTGAGTGGCTTCCCTACGAAAATATTTTATAGCTTATTTTAGGAAAAAAAGGAGAAAAGAAAAATGACAAATGTAAATGGATTAAGACATTTTATCGACACAAATGACTTTACAAAAGAAGAATTGATGGACATCATCGAACTGTCTCTTAAGATTAAGAAATGTGTAAAAGCTGGATATAATCCACCACTGATGAAGGACAAGACGTTGGCTATGATCTTCCAGCAGTCATCAACTAGAACAAGAGTTTCGTTTGAAACTGCTATGGAACAGTTGGGTGGACATGCACAGTATCTTGGACCTGGTATGATACAATTGGGCGGACACGAAACTATTGAGGATACTGGCCGTGTTCTCTCAAGAATGGTAGATATAATTATGGCAAGAGTTATTGAGCACGATACTGTAGTGAGATTGGCTAATGCCTCCTCAGTTCCTGTATTAAATGGAATGTCTGACTACAATCACCCAACTCAGGAGATCGGAGACATGATAACCATGATTGAACATCTTCCTGAAGGAAAGCGTATTGAAGATTGCAAGATCGTCTTTGTTGGGGATGCTACGCAGGTTTGTGCTTCCCTGGGATTTATCGTAACAAAGATTGGTGCTAATTATTGCCATTTCGGACCTAAGGGATTCCAGCTTAGACCAGAACATACTGATATATATGAAGCAAACTGTAAGGAGTCAGGCGGAAGCTGGATGATTACTGACGACGTTGAAGAAGCTATGAAAGATGCTGACTTTGTATATACTGATGTATGGTATGGTCTGTATGAAAATGAGCTGTCTCCAGAAGAAAGACAGAAGATCTTCATGCCTAAGTATCAGGTAAGCAAAGAACTTATGAGTAAGGCAAACTTAGGTGCTAAGTTCCTTCATTGCCTGCCGGCTACAAGGAACGAAGAAGTAACTGATGAAGTTCTTGACTCTGAAATCTCAATAGCTTGGGATGAAGCAGAAAATAGACTGACGGCAATGAGAGGACTTCTTGTATACTTTACTCGTTATCAGAAAGAAGGTTCTGAATTGCAGAAAGCAGCTGTAAAAGAGGAATTAGAAGCTTTCATGGCAGAAAGATTCGGTGAGTAATCAATACTCCTTGCTGAGAAGAATATATAGAAAGAAGGAATTTAAATGGCGAAGAGAATTGATTCCACACCAAAGAAAGATGGCTTTAGAATGCCAGGAGAATTTGAACCGCAGGAACAGATTTTTATGATTTGGCCCGAAAGACCTGATAACTGGAGAAATGGCGGCAAACCTGTTCAGGAGGCTTTTGTAAATGTAGCAAAAGCTATAAGCAAATTTGAACCGGTAACTATGTTGGTATCTAAGGAACAATATGCGAATGCAAGGAACAGACTTCCATCGGATATTAGGGTTGTAGAGGCGTCTAATAATGATTCGTGGGTTCGTGATTGTGGTCCGACATTCCTTAAAAACGATTCAGGGGAGCTTAGAGCGGTTGACTGGGAATTCAATGCATGGGGAGGCTTATATGATGGATTATACTTCCCTTGGGATCAGGATAATATGATCGCTCAGAAGATATGTGAACTGGAGAGAGTTGATACGTATAAAACAAAAAATTTTGTTTTAGAAGGGGGCAGTTTTCATGTAGATGGCGAAGGAACGGTGCTTACTACAGAAATGTGTTTGTTAAGTCAAGGGAGGAATCCTCACTTAAATAAGGCGCAGATTGAGGACATGCTTAAGGAGTACCTTAATGCAGAAAAAGTTATCTGGCTTAAAGACGGCATTGATCCTGATGAGACAGATGGACACGTTGATGACGTTGCTTGTTTTATTCGTCCAGGAGAGGTGGCCTGTATATGGACGGAGGATGAAAATGATCCATTTTATCCTGTGTGTCAGCAGGCATATGAAATCCTTAGCAGTGCTACCGACGCTAAGGGAAGGCAACTTAAGGTGCATAAATTAACTTGCCCGAAACTCCCTGTAAGGTTGGAAAAAGATTTTGACATTGACTATGTTGAGGGAACTATTCCAAGAGAAGAAGGCGACTTGTGCATTGCATCTTACATGAATTTCCTTATTGTTAATGGGGGGATTATTGCTCCTCAGTATGAGGATGAAAATGATGAATTAGCATTAAGGCAGCTTCAGGAAATGTTTCCAGAAAGAGAAGTTGTTGGCGTGAATACGAGAGAGATAGTATACGGTGGCGGCAACGTTCACTGCATCACGCAGCAACAACCGAGGAGATAATGAATAAGAGGTAAAAGGAGAAAATAATGGCAGAGAAAATTGTAGTTGCTTTGGGTGGCAATGCATTGCAGTCCGGCTCTGGCCCGGCGACAGCAGAAGCGCAGCTTGAAGTAGTAAAGAAGACATGTGAACGTATTGCCGAGATTAGCGTAAGAGGGTATGAGATGGCAGTGGTTCATGGAAACGGTCCTCAGGTTGGAAGAATTCTTTTGGCTTCAGAAACTGCTAAAGATGTAACGCCTGCTATGCCTTTTGATGTATGTGGCGCTATGTCTCAGGGATATATCGGATACCATCTGCAGCAGGCTCTAAAATATGCGCTGAACTGCAGAGATAGAAATATTCCTGTTGTAACTTTTGCAACACAGATGATTGTGGATGCAGCTGACCCGGCATTCACTAATCCAACGAAGCCAATTGGACCTTTTTATAGCGAAGAAGAAGCCAAGGCCATGGAAGTTGAGAAGGGATATGCGATGAAAGAAGATGCTGGCAGAGGGTGGAGACGTGTAGTGGCATCGCCTATTCCTAGAAAGATAGTAGAGATTGATGCAATAAAGCGTTTGTGGGATTCTACAATCGTGATTGCCTGTGGTGGCGGCGGTATACCCGTTATTGAGCAGGCTGATGGAAGGCTTGAAGGGACAGCTGCCGTAATCGATAAAGACTTTGCGGCAGAACTTTTGGCAGAACAAATTGGCGCTGATACATTGATGATTCTGACAGAGGTGGAAAAAGTTGCTATAAACTTTAACAAACCTGATCAGAAAAATTTATCGAAGATGACTTTAGCAGAAGCGGCTAAATATTGTGAAGAAGGTCAGTTCGCACCTGGAAGTATGCTTCCTAAGGTGCAGGCGGCTATGAAGTTTGTGCGAGCTTTCCCTGATAAGAAAGCAATTATTACTTCGCTTGATAAAGTTATTGAGGCGCTTGATGGCAATACTGGAACAGTCATTTCTTTTAGCTAGTTGAAGTGGTTTTGTTAAATGCAGTAAAAACTTGGTTATAATGTATTGCTGTTTTAACAGCATAATAGTTAAATAGCATACACCCCATATTCATATATGAATACGGGGTGTATGCTATTTTTGTTGAAATTTCAATTATTATTTTTGCTCATTAAGCAATGCATTCATTTTTGAATAATATTCCGGCTTTTCAGAAAGATAGAATATGACTCAAAAGAAGTAGAAGCCTTACTTTATCACGCTTTTAAGGGTTTTCTTATGTTTGGCATGAACTTTGCTATAAATAATAACAAGAAAACATTTGACAGGTAAATGGCTTTAGTTTTCTTTAAATAAAGTCATATTGCAGAGTACAGTTGCTATGTTCTGTAATACGGTATAACAAATTTAATTAATTGCTGCTCACCCTCTCATAGTATTGTTTACTTACAATATGACTTTATACATATTTAGTATATTATGTATTTTTGAAGGAGGTCACATTATGACTACAACGAACAAAGCACAAGCTCTTGAAATGGCTAAAAGAGTAGAAGGGTATATTCAGAAGGAAAAGTTAGAACAGGAAGATATTGACATTATGATGCAGGAATGCAGGGATAATTATAATGAAAATATTAACCCTGGATGGATCCCTTATAGAGAAGAGATGTCGGTTGATCCTATGTATGCTGAATGGTCACAGAGACCCGGTGAGTTTTTCTCTGATATTAAGGGGCATGAATATATTGACTGCTTAGGTGGATTTGGTATTTTCCTTACTGGCCATAAGAATGAGGAAATTATTAATACCGTAAAATGTCAGCTTGACAGATATGCACAGCATTCACAGGATCTGATTAATCCACTGCAGGCGTATTTCAGTCATTTAATGGCGTTGATTACGCCAGGAGATCTGCAGGTTGTATGGCCTACAAATGGTGGTACTGAAGCTACAGAAGCTGCTATAAAATTATCTAAGATGGCAACTGGTGGAAAATGGTTTATCTCTACTGTAAATGCGTATCATGGTTTAAGTACAGGTGCACTGGCGCTTATTGGATGCGCCGACTACAGAGCTCCGTTTACTCCGCTTATTGAGAACGTGCAGCATGTTGAATACGGAAATGCCGATCAGCTTGAGACAGCAATTAAAAATTTAACAGCTGTTGGTGAAAAAGTTGCAGGATTCATCTGCGAGCCTATACAAGGAGAAGGTGGTATGGTAATACCTCCTGCAGGATATCTTAAGAGAGTAAGAGAAATTTGCGACAAGTATGGTGTAGCAATGATTTGTGATGAAATACAGACTGGTATGGGTAGAACGGGAACTCTGTGGAGAGTGGAAGCTGAAGACGTAGTTCCTGACATAATCACTTTTGGTAAAGCAATTGGAGGTGGCTGTATTCCACTGACAGGAATTATTGCAAGACCTTGGATGGTTACTGAAGAATTAATCGAAAATCCAACTCTGGTTTCTATGCCTACCTTTGGAGGTAACCCTTTGGCTATGGCTGCTGGCATTGCCTCTATTAGATATATATTGGAGAATGATATTCCTGCAGTTGTAAAGAAAAAAGGTGAATATTTCCTGAAGAAGTTAAATGAATTGCAGGTTAAGTACCCAGAAGTAATAAAAGAAGTTAGAGGAACAGGTCTTATGCTTGGCGTTCTCTTTGAAGATATGGAAACTTCTCATGAAGCAATTAAGAAGCTTTCTGCAAGAGACATTATGTCTTCCGCAGCCATGAATGAACCGGCTCTTATCAGATTCGAGCCACCAGCAAATATTAGTGAAGAATCCATGGATAAAGTTGCGGTTGCTCTTGAAGAAGTTGCAAAAGAACTTCAAAAATAATTGAGATTCACTGCATGAAAAAACAGGTCTCAAATTATAGTAAACTTATAATAACATAGATATATAAATTATACCGACCTCCTGACATTAGACATGAATAAATGATTGGGGGTCGGTATTGTTTTAAACATAGTTATGAATTAATTGTGTAAATAAGATGCGAAATAACAGGAGGCGTTTAATGAACTTAAGAATATATTAATATTTATTTGTGTTAAAGCTTGCTATTATGAGAAAGAAATTTTTTTAATTTTTGGACTGTTTTATATAA
>CAUDEQ010000063.1 GCA_958448635.1 uncultured Bacillota bacterium
GTGCAGCAAGTAGTGAATGTTCTCTAACTGCTACACTTTTATGGTACTAAAAAAGAGAGCGATCTCTTACGAAATCGCTCTCTGAATTCTCTCTAATTGTTAAAGCTTCAATGGCTATGTAGATTAACCGAAGTATCTCTTCAGCAGGCCTTCGAATGCCTTGCCGTGTCTTGCTTCGTCTCTTGCCATTTCGTGTACTGTATCGTGGATAGCGTCCAGATTAAGAGCCTTAGCCTTCTTAGCCAGCTCGAACTTGCCTAAAGTTGCTCCGTTTTCAGCATCAACTCTCATCTCGAGGTTCTTCTTTGTTGAGTCTGTTACAACTTCACCCAGCAGTTCTGCAAACTTGGATGCGTGCTCTGCTTCTTCATAAGCAGCCTTTTCCCAGTACAGTCCGATTTCAGGATATCCTTCTCTGTGAGCTACTCTTGCCATTGCCAGGTACATACCAACCTCTGTGCATTCGCCCATGAAGTTCTCTCTGAGACCCTGGATGATTTCTTCGTCAACACCCTGTGCAACGCCTAATACGTGCTCTGCAGCCCATTCTCTTTCTCCTTCATTTACAGGATTGAACTTTTCTGCAGGAACTCCGCACTGTGGGCATTTTTCCGGAGCAGCATCTCCTTCATGTGTGTATCCGCAAACTGAACATGACCATTTCATAATTGTATCCTCCTTTTATTAAATCTGTATTTTGTTACTCATGTTTTGGTTATTGTTATCTTGTGAATATAATATACCATTTTGGTAAAGATTAGTCAACACCTTTTTTTATTTTTTTTAAAGCTGAACTACAAATACCTTTCACTTTACTTATATATAATGTACATGTTAAAATGTTCACTGGAATTTATATATGGCAAAAGGTGGTCTTTGTGAGAATAGATAGAAAACGTATTATAATGATTATATCAGCCATATCAACGATGGTCATAATGACAGGCTGTACTACCTTTGATAATTTCATGACCGGATTCATAGATAAGCCTCAGAACCAGAAGGCAACCGTACAGATAGGTATTTACGAGCCCATGTCCGGTGTGGACAGCAAGGCGGCTGAACAGGAAATAAAAGGAATGGAGCTGGCATACGAAATGTATCCGACGGTAAACGGTAAAGTCGTGGAGTTGGTGTATGCAGATAACGGATCGGATATTTCAGCTGCGGAAACAGCCATCAAGGAGCTGGTGGCCAAGGAGCCTAAGGTGATACTGGGAAGCTACGGAAGCGTGTATTCGATGATTGCGGGGGAATACATATACGACGCCGAGATTCCGGCTATAGCAGCGACCAATACCAATCCACTGGTCACGAGAAACAATAAATACTATTTCAGAGTATGCTATGTCGACTCTAATCAGGGAGACATTCTGGCAAAATATATACTGGGACAGAAGCAGGAAACCACCGCAGGTATCCTGCTTCCGGAAGGCGATGATGCGGCGATGGCGATGGCCACTGCTTTTTCCGACAGAATGAAGGCGGAAACAGGCGACGAAGGAGCCATAGCTGTATACGAAGAGTACAAGCCGGGTGCGACGGACTTTTCAAAACAGCTGGCAAAGGTGCGTGAGTCAGGAGTAAAGAGCGTACTGCTCCCGGGAGAGATGACTGATGCGGCAAATATAATAAAGCAGGCCAGGACCATGGGAGTCAATGTTGTATTCCTGGGAGATACTGACTGGAACGACAGGGAATTCATCGAGCTTACGGGAGGTGCGGCAACGAAGGACAACATTGCTTTCGTAAACTTCTTCTATGCAGAGGAGCAGGTGAGCGAGGAATCGGAGCGCTTTCTCAAAGCATATAGCGATAAATACGGCGAGGATTCAGTGCCGCAGGACGGTGTGGCTCTCGGATACGATGCCTACCTTATAGCGATAAATGCCATAGACAAAGCAGATGACGATGCTTCGGCAAAGGAGGTCAGAAACGTACTGGCAGGGCAGAATCAGTTTGAAGGAGCTTCGGGAACAATAACCTTCAGCAGCACAGGAGATCCAATAAGGACAGCATATATAAGCACATGGGACGGCGGACAGGTTGTGCTGCTTCATACGATGGATCCGCAGTAATAAAAGTGGTAACAATTGAAAATAATATATATAAAGGAGAGAACCAAATGGAACAGAAAATCAAAGACGCATTGGATCAGATCAGACCTTTTCTTCAGAGGGACGGCGGAGATCTGGAGTTCGTAGAGTATACGGATGAAAACATCGTAAGAGTAAGACTCAAAGGACACTGCGCAGGATGCCCGGGAGCTCAGATGACAATCAAGGGCGTTGTCGAGAAGATACTGAAAGAAAGCTATCCTGAAGTTAAAGCGGTAGAAGCCGTGCTGTAAGCCATGGAACTGTTAACAAGCGTAAATAAAAAGATAGAAGACAACAAGACAGAGATGATATCATCTCTGTCTAAACTTATATCGATACCCAGCGTAGCGGCAGATGGAAAGGGTCACATGCCTTTTGGCGAAGAGGTACACAGAGCCTACATGACCATGATGGAAATGGCGGAAAAGGAAGGCTTTGATACTTTTAATGCGGACAATTACGGAGGACATATAGACTTCACGGGAACTGAGGACGGAATAGTAGGCATAGTAGGTCATCTGGATGTCGTACCCGAAGGAAGCGGATGGGATTTTGAGCCATACGGAGGCGAGGTAATAGACGGAAACATATGCGGCAGAGGCTCAACAGACGACAAAGGCCCTGTCATCGCATCATTTTATGCCATGAAAGCTCTCAAAGAGTGTGGATATGTGCCTAAGAGAACCATAAGGCTGATCCTGGGGCTTGACGAGGAAACAAACTGGTGCGGCATGGACTATTATTTAGAGCATGTTGGCGATGTTCCCGACTTCGGATTCACGCCTGACGGTGATTTTCCTGCCATACACGGCGAAATGGGAATACTGGTGTTCGATATGGTCAGGAAGCTGGCACAGGGAAGCTTTAAGGGAATGGAGCTCAGCTCGATCAAGGGTGGAACCGCTGCCAACTCAGTGGCAGACAGCTGCAGGGCGGTTTTGCATAACAGTCTGGGAGACGGATACGAGCATGTAAAGGAGGCCGTTGCGGACTTCCGGAGAGAAAAGGACTGCAGAGTTACATGCAAAGGCATAGGAAAGAGCTTTGAAATCAACGTGCAGGGCGTTTCGGCGCACGGTGCAAAGCCTCAACAGGGCAAGAACGCCATCACCATGATGATGGAGCTTCTCGGCAGGCTGAATTTTGCCAATGAGGACGTCAATGACTTTATAGGCTTTTACAACGATCATATAGGATACAGGCTTCACGGTGAGGCGATAGGCTGCGGCTTTGAAGACGAGCCGTCAGGACAACTCGTCTTCAATGTGGGAATGGTTGAGCTTGACAAGAAAACAGCGAGGCTGACCATCAATATCAGATACCCTGTAACTATGAACGACGATATGGTATATTCAGGACTGATGTCGGTGCTTGATAAATACGATATCGGAATCGTGAAAGGGAAGCACCAGAAGCCTATATATATGGAAGAAAACGATCCTCTTGTAAAGACGCTGATGGAAATATACAAAAGGCACACGGGAGACGACGACAGCAGGCCGCTGGTCATAGGTGGAGGAACCTACGCCAGAGCGGTACAGAACACCATCGCCTTCGGAGCCAGATTTCCTGAGGATCCGGACGCCATGCATCAGAGAAATGAGTTCATATCGGTGAAAAATATGATGCGTCTGACGGAGATCTATGCTGAGGCCATGTACAGGCTGGCAGAGCTGGACAAAGAGTAAGCTTGACAAAAAACAGCTGTCTGATACAATAAAATGCGTATAAAAGCTGAAAAAGCTACGCGGAGATTGTATGAGAATAGATATAAGAAACGTTTTTAATGAAAAACCCAAGACGCTGCAGAGCATAATCGAAGGAGAAAACGCAGACGAGAAAGCTGAGTCGGAGGCTGCGGAGATACCTGCCGAGCCTGAGGAAACATCTGTTGAGGCTGAGGAAATACCTGACGAGGCTGAGGAGACATCTGAAGAAGATTCAGGAGAAGAGAACGCTGAAGCGGTGCCGGAGAATAGTGATTCGGCTGATCAGGAAGAAATAGCTGTTCCTGAGGAAGATGACGCGGACTATGAAGAGGATGAGCCTGAAGCCGAGACAGTTGAAGCGGAGCCGGGGAATAATGAGCCGGCTGCTCAGGAAGAAAAAACTGATCCTGAGGAAGATGACGCGGACACTGAAGAGGATGAGCATGAAGCCGAGGCATATGAAGCGAAGCCGGGAGAGGAAGCAACGGATGAAGAATCCGAGGCTGACGAAGGCGAAAGCTCAAATGCTGAGCCTGAGGAGACACCTGCCGAGACTGTGGAAACATCTGAAGAAGATTCGGGAGCTTCCGCGAAGACTCTGCGGAGCAGGATAGAGCCTGCGATGCTCTGGCGTAAATACGGAAGCATCGCTATAATCGCTGCAGCATTTGCCGTGCTTCTGGCATTCATGGTCGTGTATACCACCATGATACCTCGTGAAGTACACGCCATAATAGACGGCAAGGAGAAAAAAGTCGTTACCACCGAGTATACTGTTGAAGGCTTTCTCAGGGAGCAGGGAGTGTCCTGTTGTGAAGAGGACAGCTTGTCTGTGCCGCCGGAGGGATTCATAAGCGACGGTATGACACTGGAGCTTGTGCATGCAGTTGATTTTAAGGTCACGGCAGACGGCAGGACCGTTAAATGCAAGTCCCTTGAAGAAACGGTGGGCAAAGCCCTTGAGGATGCAGGCATTAAAGTGCGCAAGAGGGATATCGTTACTCCTGAGAAAAACAGTCCGCTTGAAGCCGACATGGAAATAGTCGTACAGAGGGTGGAGACGGAGAAAGTTACCGTCAAGGAAAAGGTTCCCTTTGAAGTAATAACCCAGCACGATAACACCATGAACGAGGGTGAAACGAAGGTGCTGATAGAGGGTGAGGACGGAAAGGACAGGGTGACATATGAAGTCACCTATATAGACGGCCGGGAAGCCTCAAGAAAGGAACTGAAGCGAAAGGTCCTCAAGCCTGTGGTTGACGAGGTGGTGGCAAACGGCACCAGGATACTCTATAACGGCAGGAGCTACAGCAGAAAGCTGGTGGTCAAGGCGTATTCCTACACAGGCGGAGGCATCACCGCCATGGGAACCAGGGCAAGAGTCGGTGAGATCGCAGTGGATCCGCGAATCATACCTCTTGGGACCAACGTATATATCGAAGGTGTCGGAGCCAGAAGAGCCGAGGACACCGGAGGAAACATCAAGGGAAACACCATAGATATATATATGGATACTCATGCTGAGTGCATCAGATGGGGCGTAAGATATGTAACGATATATATCGAATAGAATGATCGAAAGACACGGCAAAAATACGCTGTGTCTTTTTTAGTGTCATGTCATTATCTATCTAAGATGCTTTCCTATGAGGTCGGCAAACATCTCAGCATCTTCACGGGATGAAAAGATAGCTCTGGCGGAAACCTTGTTGCCGCCGCCCTTGCCCTTATAAAATGATGCGTACTCCTTTACCAGGCTGCCGCAGTCGATGGTGCCGTCGGAGACGAGGATATAGGAGGTGTCGCGTATGGAATAGAGCATGATGAGCCCTTTGCAGCTGCCCATGTATCGCTTTGCCATGTTGAAAACATCGTCCAGGGAAAGCTGATCCACCTCGTATGTGATGACATTGGTCTCAGCAGCTTTCAGCAGGCCGTCAAGGCGGGCGCACCGGTCTTCAATAAAAGCATTTTTTAAGTGAAAGAGCTGGTTTTTGGCATCAGCCAGCTTTTCCTCCTGAGCCTTCAGCTTAGATGGGAAGTCCTCTATGGAAGAGGAGTAGCTGTTGCTGAGGCGGGTGAGCATATCGTGCTTGAGACGGTAATCGCAAAGGGCACGCTCTCCTGCCTCGAAATATATCCTGAACATTCCCTTGTAGCTTTCCACCTTGTAGATCTTTATCATACCCACCTGGCCTGCTGTGGATGGGTGTGTGCCGCAGCATGCCACGCAGTCGGCAGCATTTTCCGTGGAGCCTACGGAAACTATCGTGATATCCTCGTCGAAGGCCAGAGCCTTTCTAAGAGGCATTTTCTCAGCCTCTTCTCTGGAATCAAAATGCTTTACCGTCACCGGAGCATCCGACCAGATCACCTTGTTGGCCTCCAGCTCCGCTGCCAGAGCATCCTCGTAGGTGATTTCTGTTATTTCAGGCTTTGCTTCCAGACTTATGTCGATGGTCATATAATCGTGTCCCATGTGAAAGCCTCGGTTAACTCCGCCGAACATGGAGAAGAAGATTCCTGAAAGTATATGCTCTCCGCAGTGACGCTGCATATTGTCAAATCGTCTGCTCCAGTCGAGAGTGCAGAGGACGCATTGGCCGACGACAGGCGAAGCTGATCCGCTATCATCAGTACCGGCAGCTTCCGCTCTGACTGTATGGTAGACCTCTCCGTCTTTTTCCTGCACATCCGTCACCGTGAGGCTGCCGATCATGCCCAGATCGCAGCTCTGCCCTCCGCCTTCAGGAAAGAATGCGGACTGATCGAGGGTGACGATGAAGGAAGCCTCGCTGTCGCAGATCTGCGATACAGATGTTACGGTTGCTTCCCACTCTCTTATATATCTGTCATCTTGGTATAATCTTACGGTTTTCATTTTCGGTAAAACTCCTGTTCGATATATTGTTGTTAAATAGAAGTTTATATATAAACAACAAAAAAGTCAAATTGTAGGGTAAAAAAATGTAATTATTGCTGTTTAAGGGTTATTTATTTGTTTTTTCTGAAAAAAGATTGTGGTATAATTAACATAATAATATGAAAAAGAATTAACTTGCGGTCATATGGACCTGCCTTTGCCTCATAAAATTTCACGAGAGAATTTATGAGGTGGAGTATGAGGATAAAAATAACAGATATCATTATAGTGGTGATGCTTCTGGGCGCTGTCATCAGCATACCTGATTACAAGGAAAACCTTCGGCAGGTTTGGAAGGCTGCGGAGCGTCCGACGGTGGTTATAGATCCCGGCCACGGAGGTATAGACGGAGGCGCTCAGGCAACAGACGGAACGGCAGAGAAGGATATAAATTTAAAGATTTCGCTTAAATTAAAAACGCTTCTTGAAAAAGAAGGCGTCAGAGTCGTGATGACGAGAGATGAAGACGAGGCGCTCTACGATGACGGGCAGGAGGGTGCAATACGAACTCTCAAAACCAGCGATATGCATGAGCGTAAGCGCATAATCGACGATGCGGATGCAGATTTGGCAATAAGCGTGCATCTCAACAGCTTTACTCAGGACAGCTCCGTCAAAGGGGCGCAGGTATTTTATCCTTCTGCGGGAGATGAAAGAATCGTGGAGAAAAGCAGCCTGGCTGCTGAGATGATACAGGACGGACTGAACAAGAATATAAATACGGACAAGAAGCGCACGGAGCTGGCAAAGGACGATGTATATCTGCTGAGAGAGGCTTCATGCCCTATAGTTATAACCGAATGTGGATTTTTATCCAACAGCGAGGACCTCTCGAATTTAAAAAAGGATGGATTTCAGAAAAAGATTTCACAAAGCCTGAGGGATAGCATCTGCAGGTATTTAGAAAAACATAGCGTTAAAACTCGGTAAAACCCAGTAAAATCACGGTAAACAGGAAAATAATGTGCCCGTTGAAATAAGAGACGAACAGCCTGTGGATAAAATGGTGGTAAAAAAGGTACTTGACAACGGTAGGCCTTGAAATTTCAACAAAAAAAGTTTTTAAATAATCCACAGGGGGTTTTGGATAAAATTGTATACGATTTTCAAAAAAGTGTGGATAACTTCTGGAAAGCTGATGTTTTAGAGCTTGTTCGCTTGTTGAAAGTTGTCGACACAAAAAAGAACAAAAGTTAACATAATACTGAGAATGGTCAGGAGAAGAAAAAATGTTGAAGGAAAAAATTATTTACAAAGACGAGCTGCCCATCAATGTGATAACAGCCAACATCGATGAATACCCTATACATTTCCATGATGATATGGAGGTGGTATATGTACTGGAGGGCTCCGTTATTCTGAGGAACGGATATTATACCTACACTCTTAAGCAGGGAGACATTTTTATCTTGAACGACAGGGAAATGCACAGCTTTGAAAGCACGGACGAGAGCAATATGGTGATGATGCTTCAGCTGGATCTGACGTATTTTTCCAGATACTACGATAACCTCAAAAACAATTTTTTCGTTACCGATATGGAGGACGACAGCGATGAAAGCCTGGAGGTCCTCAGGACAATACTGGCACGGATAATGATGGAGGTTCTTCAGAAGGGCTACGGATATGAGCATAAGGTAATAGAAAGCACACACAACCTCATAGCATGTCTCATGTCGGACTTTCAGTACTTCGTCATGGAGGACGGAAAGTTCAAGAACGAATCGAAGAACAAGGGAAACAAGATCCTGGCAGGAAGACTCAACAGGATAACGGATTATATGTACGATAATTACTACCGTAAGCTGACTCTCAGTGAGATAGCCGATAGAGAGCATCTCAGCATATATTACCTTTCGCATATAATAAAGGAAGCGACAGGGCTGAGCTTTCAGGATCTGCTGAGCTATATCAGGGTGGAGGAATCGGAAAAGCTGCTGCTGGGCACCAACAAGAAAATAGGCGCCATCGCAGATGAAACAGGGTTTTCGGCAGTAAGGTATTATATCAAGCATTTTGAACAGTGGTTCGGCATGCATCCTCTTGAATACAGAAAAAAGTACATAGGAAAGATAATCAGCAGGGAGATCGAAGCCAAATACAGGAAGGCCAGCCCGGCGCAGATAGAAAACGCCATAAGAAAGCAGGTGAAGGGAGTATATGCCGACTATGCGGACAGGCTAAAGGCGAAGCCTGTAATCGTGGATATAGATATCTACGATGATTATGCAGCTCTTCAGAAGGAACCGCCTGCCATAGGTGAAATGATGGAGAGAAGCGTCAACAGGATACTGGCGGAACCGTACATGAAGCTGATGGAAATGAAGGAGGACGTAATAACGTCAGGCGAAAACTATATGGTGACCACCAGCTGCAAATACCCGGGGGCGCTGAACAGCATAAGCATACTGGTGTATAATTTCGATGTCAATGTGGTAAGGTCACTTAAGAAGATAGGCAGAGAAGAGGATCTCAGGAGAGTCGTGAGAAATTACGATAACGAAATGGAGTTTCTGATAAGATGCACAGGCCTTTCGGGTAACTTCAGAATCGTGAGATACAGGCTGGAGCGGGAGAACATCCTGGCAAGGCTCAATGAGAGGCTGGAAGCCGAAAAGATAATAAATCCGCGGCGGGCATTTATAAACCGTGCCATGTCGGGCGCCAATATCTCCATAAGCAATAAGGTGAGCTCAGACGCTTTAAGCGTAAGGACGATTTTCAAAGGAATAGGTGCAGAATTGATCCTTATCGATAAGATGAGCGCAAATTAATACACATTTAAAGCAAGGGTATGGTTGAAATTGCCTGAAAATTGGGATAGTATAAAGTTACTTAATAGAGTATAGAATATTGAGAACATTTTATGGAGGTAACAAGATGAAATTACTTATTATCGGTGCTGGCGGAGTTGGTACTTCCGCAGCAAAGATTATCGAGAGAGCAGGGGCAGAAGGCGACTGGGCTGAAAAAGTCGTAGTGGCCGATTATGATTTTGAAAGAGCAAAGAAAGTAGCTAATGAGATCTGCGGAGGCGGCAAGTTCGTCCCTGAACAGATAAACGCAATGGATGCTGAAAGCATCAAGGCCGTTGCAAAGAAGCACGACATTGACTTCGCAATGAACGCCTGCGACCCTAGAATGAACGCTACTATCTTCGATACTTGTCTCGAAGCAAAGATAGGTTACCTTGACTGCGCTATGACGCTGGGAACTCCTCACCCTGAAAAGCCTTACGAGCTGGCAAACATCAAGCTTGGCGACTACCAGTTTGCTAAGCAGAAGGAATGGGAAGCTTCCGGAAAGATCGCTATCTGCGGTTCCGGCGTAGAGCCGGGTATGGCAGACGTATTTGCAAAATATGCCGACAAGCATCTGTTTGACAAGATAGACAGAGTAGACGTAAGAGACGGCGACAACTACGGAAATACTGATTCAGACTTCGGATTCTCGGTTTGGACAACAATCGAAGAATGTCTGGCTCCACCTGTAATCTGGGAAAAGAACGAAGAGCATCCTGAAGGACACTGGTTCTGTACGGAACATTTCTCCGAGCCTGAAGTATTCAACTTCCCTGGCGGAATCGGTGATGTTGAAGTAGTTAACGTAGAACACGAAGAAGTTCTTCTCGTACCAAGAGAAATCGACTGCAACAGAGTAACATTCAAGTACGGTGTTCCTGCAGACTTCAGAAAGAAGCTGCTGATACTCCACGAGTACGGTCTTGCTGACAAGCACACTAAGATCAAGGTTGGCGACAGCGAGATCACACCAAGAGATTTCGTATGTAAGGTAATACCTTCACCGGTAGGAGCTACTGAAACCATGACAGGTAAGGGCTGTGCCGGTACTTGGGTAACAGGATGGAAAGACGGAAAATACAGATCAGTATACCTCTATCAGGTGGCAGACAATCAGGAATGTATAAAGAAATACACTACTAACTCAGTAGTTGCTCAGACTGCAGTAGGTCCTGTAATCATGATGGAGCTCATCGCTAAAGGCATATGGAGCGATGCAGGTGCATGGGGTCCTGAACACTTCGATCCTGATCCATTCGTAGAAAGACTGGCAAAATATGAATTCCCTGCAGGTATCAGAGAAATGGATTCAGAATATGCCGACGATCTGAACGAAAAGATGATGCTGGATATGCTTAAATAAGCCGAGTTGTAAATTGGCAAAAGTCATTTCCAAATATAAATTTCCATAAAAGAACCGTCTCGTTTTTCGAGACGGTTTTTCGTTGTGCGCCTGGCGGCGCACGTTTCTAACGGGTGAAAGTCCCGAATCCGCC
>CAUDEQ010000064.1 GCA_958448635.1 uncultured Bacillota bacterium
TTGATATAAATTATATCATTTTCCTAAGATATAATCCATATAACATGTAAGCGGAAGATAAAAGTTATGTGATAATATCACGGAAAAGAGTACGATATGGAGTATAATCAAAGAAAAACGATAATCCAACATGCGAAAACAGATCGCAAGATTAGATAAAGAAAGGTGGAAATACAGATGAAGGTCGTTATAATCGGCGGAGTTGCAGGCGGTGCAACAGCGGCAGCCAGGATAAGAAGGCTGGACGAAAAGGCAGAGGTGGTTGTTTTTGAAAAGTCGGGATATATTTCATATGCCAACTGCGGGCTGCCGTACTACGTCGGCGGCGTGATAACAGACAGGGAGGAGCTGACACTGCAGACCCCCGAAAGCTTCTGGCAGCGTTTTCGCATCGACATGCGCGTAATGCATGAGGTGATAAAGATCGAGCCTGAGATGAAGGAAGTCCACGTCAGAAATCTTGTGAACGGCGAAGTGTTCAGGGAAAAATACGATAAGCTGCTGATTTCCACGGGAGCAAGACCTGTGATGCCGGAGCTTCCGGGCATGGACGATCAGCGATTCTTCACGCTTCGCACGGTGGAGGACACCTTCAGGATCAAAGAATACGTAGATGCCAACAAGCCTGAGTCTGCAGCGATAATCGGAGGAGGCTTCATAGGAATAGAAGTGGCTGAGAACCTGAGAAATCTCGGCATGAAGACGACTATCATTCAGCGTCCGCAGCAGCTGCTCAACCCGCTGGACAAGGATATGGCAGCCTTTCTTCACGGAGAAATGAGGGCTCACGGCGTGGAGCTTTTGCTGGGCAGAAATGTTGAGGGCTTCGGACGAAAGCCTGTCGATGATGCAAAGGGCAGCGGAGCATCACTGCAGAGGATAACCGTGAAGCTGGACGGAGGCAGCGTGCTGGAGACCGACATGGTAGTTATGGCGATAGGAGTTGCGCCTGACTCTGCACTGGCAGCTGATGCAGGCCTGGAGACAGGCATCAAGGGCAGCATCGTCGTAAATGAGCGCATGGAGACGTCGGCTGCCGACATATATGCAGTGGGAGATGCAGTGGAGGTGAAGCACTTCATCACAGGTGAGAAGGCGCTCATATCCCTTGCAGGTCCTGCCAACAAGCAGGGCAGGATCGCAGCAGACAATATCTGCGGCGGAGACAGCGTTTTTAAGGGCTCTCAGGGTTCATCCGTAATCAAGGTTTTCGACATGACGGCTGCATCCACAGGCATAAACGAAAAAACCGCAAAGGCTGCCGGCATCGACTACGACAAGGTATATCTTGCTCCCATGAGCCACGCCGGATATTATCCGGGCGGAAGCCTCATGTCGGTGAAGGTGCTTTTCCAAAAAAATACATATAAGCTTCTGGGCGCACAGATCGTGGGATATCAGGGTGTGGACAAGAGGATAGACGTGCTGGCGACAGCCATGCATGCCGGGCTTGATGCGCTTTCACTAAAGGATCTGGATCTGGCTTATGCACCGCCGTATTCATCGGCAAAGGACCCTGTGAACATGGCAGGCTTCATGATAGAGAACATATCGGAGGGGCTGCTGAAGCAGTTTTTCTGGGAGGAAATAGACGGGCTGCCGAGAGACGGCAGCGTGATTCTGCTGGATACGAGGACGCCGCTGGAGTACGGCGCTGGTCACATAGACGGATTCATCAACATTCCGGTGGATGATCTGAGAAGCAGAGCCGATGAGCTGGAAAAGGGCAAGAAGATATATGTCCACTGTCAGAGCGGTCTTCGAAGCTATATCGCCTGCAGGATACTTGAGCAGATGGGATTTGAATGCTACAATCTTTCGGGAGGCTACAGGCTGTACGAGGCTGTGATGAACGACAGCAGGGCTGCGCGTCAGGCGATGCCGTGCGGTATGGAAAAGTAGCGCAGGCGCGGCAGCATCATAAATGTGATGCAAGGCACTACGCCTCCGGCGGAGAGCTGCAGCCGGACATCAACGCAAAGCGCGCCCTTTCCTTGATTCTTCACGCAAAATATATTATTATTGTAGGTGAGTCGATAAACGCAGAATTTGAAAAGCGCTGAGGTAATACAATGAAGAAAAAATTCACAAGCCTGCTGGAGGTCAAGGGAATTATGTCCGAGATGGGAATGACTCCGGTGACATCTCACTACATACTGCACATAGATGCAGATGAGCCGGCAGATTACTGGTATATAGAGACGGAAGATGAAATAGAGGGGCAGATCACCAGATTCATCAAGTACAATATCAAAAAGTATATTTTTGCATTGGTCAGGGATGAGGACTACGAGGGCGGAAGGTATGCCGTAGGTGAGATAAGCGAGCTGAAGGACCATGCGAATCCCGACGGGATCCATGAGGACAGCAGCTTTATGAGACTGACGTATGAAGAAATGATCGCAAGGATAAGGCCTTGACAGAAGTGACATGGAGACCAACAAAGACGATAAAATGCTGCTGGCGGGCGCCGAGGATAAGTTCCGCCAATGCAGCGAACAATATAGAATAACGTATACGAATTTTCTCGATCTGAGGCAGCGCTCTCTGATAGAAAGGCGCTGGAAGGAGATGAGCAGAGAGGACAAGGGCGTCAGGCTTGTGTTCTACGGAGGATATGAGGACGCAGAGCGGACTGTGGCGGCGTTCCTTCCGGATTATGCCGGAGTGGAGGACTGCCCTCTTTGCGTTATAAGAATAAAAACTCCTTCGGGAGGCAGAAAGCTCAGCCACAGGGATTACCTGGGCTCTCTCACGGGGTTGGGGCTTAAGCGTGAAATGACGGGAGACATACTCACCGTGGAGAACGGTGCAGATATCATAGTGCTGGAGGAGGTCAGGGATTTTATACTTTTGAACTACAGCAAGGCGGGAAGGACCAGCCTCAGCGTGGAGGCGGTGTCGCTTTCTGAGCTTTACATACCTGAGAGCAGGACTGTGACTGTTCACGATACGGTGGCATCTCTCAGGCTTGACAACGTCATTTCCTCGGCATTTCAGCTTTCCCGTGCAAAGGCCGGAGACGCCATCAGATCGGGGCTTGTATTTGTCAACAGCCTTCAGTGTGAAAAGCCCGATACCCAGGTGGAGGAGGGCAGCAAGCTGGTGCTGAGAGGAAAGGGGAAGGCATACCTTCGAAATGTGGGCAGCCGTACCAGGAAGGACAGGATCTACATCACCATCGAAAGGTTTGTCTGATGAGGAGACAATGATAAAAGAATGATGAAAAAATACATTGATGTGCTTAAAAACTGCATGCTTTTCGAGGATATCGCAGAGGATGAGCTGCTCTCGATGCTCTCCTGTCTTGATGCCAGAGTAATCACGGCGCAAAAGGGCGAGCTTGTCCTGTGCGAGGGCGAGCCTGCCGAGCACGTGGGAATACTGCTGTCAGGAGAGGTACAGATCATAAGGAATGATTTTTTCGGCAACAGGGATATAGTGTCTGCGCTGATACCGGGAGAAATGTTCGGTGAATCCTTTGCGTGCGCAGCCGTAAAGGAGCTTCCGGTGAGCGTGGCGGCTTCGGAATGCAGTGAAATAATGTTCATAGACTGCAGGCGCATTATCACCACATGCAGCAGCTCGTGCAGATTTCACAATTCAGTCATATACAATCTGCTGCGGGTGCTGGCGGACAAGAACATCGCCTTTAACAGGAAGATGGAAATCGTGTCCAAGAGAACGACCCGTGACAAGCTGATGACATACCTGCTGATGCAGGCAAAATCATGCGGAAGCAGCAGCTTCACGATTCCCTTTGACAGGCAGGAGCTGGCCGATTATCTTGGCGTAGAGCGGAGCGCCATGTCAAAGGAGATAAGCAGGATGAAGGCTGACGGCCTCATCGACTGCCGTAAGAGCCGGTTTGAGGTGAAAGGAGAAGGAATATGAGCGAAGCCATGGTGGGAAATATCATCTGGATGGTGTGTGTGTTTGGCGTAGGCATATTGCTGTGGGGCATAAGCGTGTATGCGGAGAAACGAAAACAGCCCATGTGGTTTTTTTCAGGCAGCTACGTAAGCGCCGACACCATATCCGATGTGAAAGCGTACAACAGGGAAAACGCCAAGATGTGGCGAAACTATGCGCTGATGTTTTTCGCCGCCGGTGTGGTGAGGTTTTATGACGATATGCTGGCGCTGGCGGTGTTGGCTCTGGCATGTACTGTCGGGATAGGCTGGCTGGTGGTTACATATAAAAAGATTCTGGCCAAGTACAAGTGCGATCCGCCAAAGAAACGCCCGAAATCCAAGAAAAAAAGATGAAGCCGCTGAAAGCGGCAAGGGCGGGAGGGTTTTGAGGTCTTAGAGCCTTCTATGCGATGCCCTGCCTTTCATCAACCAAACCTCAGGTAAGCGGAAAGAGCTTTGTGGAGATAAGAGCCAGCAATGCCCTGCCTTTCAGCAACTAAACCTCAGGTGAGTGAAGAGAGCTTTGTGAAGATAAGAGCCAGCAATGCCCTGCCTTTCAGCAACTAAACCTCAGGGGAGCGGATGTAACGAATAGGCGGAATGAACAGCCTTAATCATGATGCGAGAAAAACATATGCAGGAGAATGAAGCTTATAAGCATAAGCATGTGATCATTGCATATGTAGCATGAAGGAATAGCTGCGGACAGCTGAAAAACGCATGAGAAACGCATATGAAGAAAAGTGATTGAAAGGATTATGCGGAATTAATAGTCTGCATTGAATAATTAAATAAATGAATATATAAAATGCCGTGAAGCGCGCTTATCAGCTGCTCACGGTTTTTTTACGGCAACAAAACGCAAGAAACACCCTCGCAGCTGATGCGACTTTATGAGCTATCCGTTTTTTGCGTTATCAGTTTCATGTGCCATCAATTTCATGATCTATCGATTTCATTTGCTATTAATTTCATGCGCTATCCATTTCACGATATATTGATTTTATTCGCTATTAATTTCATGCGCCATCCATACGACATAATGCTGCTTTAATGTATTTTCAACTTGTTTCATGCGTTTTCATCCGGCGAGACGAAGGCGGAGTTGTCCGGAGGAAACCATTAATATAAGCCTCGGGTACAAAAAATATTTTTAAAAAACATATTGACATTTTAGATAGGGAGGTGTATTTTATTATTGTCCTAAGCACATAAGACAAGAAGACAAGAAAGACGAGGACGGAAACAGAAGCCGGTGCGGCTGAGAATATTAGTAGCAGATGAAAATTCTAAAGTTAAATTCAAAGTTTCCGAAAAACGCTTATAAAGCGCTTATGAAGTGCTTATGTCAATGTCAGCAAGGGAAGAGCCAAATCGATGAATCAACAAAGCGATAATCGACAAAGCTACGAAGGAGTATTGGGATGAAAATTGATGAAAGGAGAATGCACATATGGGATGGAATCTCGATGACAGCAGGCCTATATGGCCTCAGCTGAAATGGCAGCTGATGAGGGACATTGTTTCAGGCAAATATGAGATGGGGGGACCGTTTCCGACAGTGAGGGATCTGGCTGAGGATGCAGGCGTCAACCGCAACACCATGCAGAGAGCCTTGAGTGAGCTGGAAAGCGAAGGGCTCATCATCACCAACAGGACTGCAGGAAGAACGGTAACCACGGATGAAGCACTTGTCGGCGATATCAAGGAGGATATAGCAATGAAGAATGTGGAAAGCTTCATGGCTGAAATGGCAGCTATAGGCTATGATGCAGACGATGTCGTGGACATCATAAAAAACAAGGGGGTTGAAAATAAATGAAAACGGAACTGGTTGCGGAATGCAGGAATCTGACGAAGAACTTTTCAGGTGTGAAGGCTCTTAACAGTATCGATCTGAGATTGGAGCGTGGAAAGATCATCGGTCTTCTGGGTCCCAACGGCAGCGGCAAGACCACGCTTATCAAAATACTCAACGGTCTTCTGGAGCCCACCTTCGGAGAGGTTCTCATAGACGGCGAGCATCCGGGAGTACATACCAAGTCGGTGGTGAGCTATCTGCCTGACAAGACGTACTTTGCAGACTGGATGAAGGTGACGGATATCTTCGATATATTTGAGGATTTTTATGCAGACTTCGACAGGCAGAAGGCAGAGAGCATGTGCCTTTCCATGGGCATCAAGGCCAACGATAAGATAAAGACGATGTCAAAGGGTACCAAGGAAAAGGTGCAGCTGATACTGGTGATGAGCAGAAAAGCTCAGCTTTACCTTCTGGATGAGCCCATCGCAGGAGTGGATCCTGCAGCCAGAGATTACATACTCACAACGATAATCAATAATTATAACGAAGAGGGAACAGTTGTGATATCGACACATCTCATATCAGATATAGAGCGTATACTGGATGAGGTGGTATTCATCAAAAACGGAGTCGTGGTGCGCCATGAAGCTGTTGATGATATAAAGGAAAAAGAAGGAAAATCCATAGACGACGTATTTAAGGATACATTCAGGATGGTTCCATTTATGGGGGTGAACGGATATGACAGGTAAGCTGATTAAATACGAATTCAGATCGGCATTGAGGCTTATAGCGATAGTTTGGGCTGCATTGCTGGCGGCGGCGATTTTTCTGGGTATAATTCTCAGAACGATGGAATTTGTCTCGGCGGAAGCGCCAAGAGGAGTATTCGTTTTCGTGGAAATGTTCTTTTCGGTAGTGCCGCCTCTCCTATACGGAGCCTTGTTCATAGCCATGCTGGTGATAACGGTGCTCGTCGTGGTGCTGAGGTTTTACCGAGGGGTTCTGGGAGATGAAGGCTATCTGATGCATACGCTTCCCGTAAAGCCATGGCAGCTGATAACAGCCAAGGGAGTAGTGGCAAGCGCCGTAATTCTAATAAGCGGAGTCGCTGCGATGTTATCGATATTCATGATCATCGGAATTCAGGATATCGGCGGATTTTTCAAAGATATGGGCGAAATGTTCATATGGCTTGGCAATAATCCAAAGGCAATACTGATAACTCTGGAAATAATCGTAATACTCGTATTTGGCGTAGTGAAGTCGGTATATCAGATATATGCTGCGATGGCTATCGGACAGCTGGCAGGAAAACACAGACTCCTTGCATCTCTGGGAGCATATATCGGTATCAATATGATACTAACGGTGTTATTACTGGTTTTGATGATAACGGTAGATGCCACGGGAATGGACGTATGGATCGTGGATATCTTCGAGGCTGTAGCTGCATATAACAGAGCCTTCTTCATCGGCCAGACGGCCCTGGGAGTACTGTTTGCGATGACCTTCGTTCAGCTGGCGGCATTCCATGTGGTGACCGAAAGGATATTGTCAAAAAAGCTGAATTTGATATAATCTAATATGAAACGTATTGGATTAACATATTTCGGTAAATGAGGTAACAATGACTGAACTACTGGCGCCTGCAGGCAATATGGAAGCCCTGAAGGCAGCGATAGCAAACGGATGCGATGCGGTATACCTGGGGATGCAGAAATTCGGCGCCAGGGCATATTCCGACAATTTCGACATGGACTCATTCAGGGAGGCGGTGAAGTACGCACACTTGAGAGATGTCAAGGTCTATGTGACGATGAATACCATCGTATTCGAGGATGAAACAGAAGATATGAAGAAGCAGCTGACTGCGCTCAACGATGCCGGAGCAGACGGTATCATAGTACAGGATCTGGCAGTCCTGAGCTATGCCGTGAAGAGCTTCCCTGACATGGAGGTACACTGCTCGACCCAGATGGGTATAGACGACACGGAGGGCGCTCTGCTTTGCAAGGAGCTGGGCTGCGACAGAGTCGTTGCAGCTCGAGAGATGAGCATAGATAAGGTCAGAGAGATAAGGCGGAACGCAGAGCTTCCCGTGGAGATCTTCGTACACGGTGCGCTTTGCATATCGTATTCAGGAAACTGTCTCATGTCGGGGCTCATCGGCTACAGAAGCGGCAACAGAGGCAGATGTGTGGGCTCGTGCCGCAAGCCCTATGAGCTGATTGACACCGCCACCGGCAGCTCACTGGGAGAAAGCTACATACTTTCCACCAAGGATTTGAACACCATCGACCACATCGAAGAGATGAGGGGGATAGATTCTCTCAAAATAGAAGGAAGGATGAAAGAGCCTGTATATGTGGCGAATGTGGTGTCAAAATACAGAGCAGCTCTGGACGGGAGCCTGACGGCGGAGGACAGGGAAAATCTCGATAAAACCTTCAACAGAACGTATACGAGGGGATACATTTTCGGCGAGGAAGCCTGCCGCATCACCAACACCGACAGGCCGAACAATTTCGGATACCGGATAGGGACGATCTGCGGCTCATTCAACGGCATGTACGAGATAAGGCTGCAAAAGCCTCTGAATCAGAACGATGTCATAAGGATTGACCATGACGGAGAGGACGTGCTCCTGTCGGTGGTGAGGCTTTACGACAGAGCCGGCAATCTCATCAGCGGCTCGGATGACGTCTGCTTCATCAGGATCAAGGAAAAGCTGTCGCCGGGGGATGTGGTATATAAGACGAAGGACTTTTTGTATAATAAAGAACTGGAAAGCGCACTGAGCGGTGAGTTCAGGCGTTTTCCTCTTGATATAAGGGTATACGCTTTTCCGGGCTCAAAGCTTGTGATAGATGCGGAGGGCTTCGGGCTGCAGTATTTGTATGAAAGCCCTGAGATATTGCAGGAGGCGGTGAACAATCCGACAGACAGAGATCAGATTATCAAGCAGTTCTCAAGGCTCAACGACACGGTTTTCATGCTGGGCGATGTGCAATATGAAGAGTACAACGCCTTCATACCTGCCAAGCTGCTCAACAGCGCCAGACGTGAAATCGTGGGGGCGCTTTACGATATGAAGCTTAATGGCATGGAAAGAGGCAGGAATGAGGACTCTCCGGGGGAAAGCATATCATTCCCGCAGAAAAAGCCTTACATAACTGCTTCGGTCATGACGAAGGAGCAGTACGACGCCTGCATCAGATGCGGCATCGAGGAGGTGTACTTCGATAATATCGTAAGGAGGAATCAGAACGAGTACAAAGCGATGGAGGGACAGCTGCTGATAGGAGGATATGGCGGACTGTATCGCTACAGAAGCACCAATCCTTTTGTGACTGACTACTCGTTTAATGTGGTGAATTCCGACAGCTGCTATGAGCTCCACAGGCTGGGTGCAAAAAGAGTGACGCTGTCATACGAGCTGAACAAAAAGCAGATAAGGGATATCATCGAAGCATATCACAGCAGGAACAACGGCTATCCCGCATTGGAAATGATAGTATACGGTCGAGCGCCGCTGATGTTTACAAAGTATTGCCCGCTGAAGAATCACGGACTTTGCGGAAGCTGCAGAGGCGGCAGGTATGAGATAAGAGACGAATACGGGGCATTTCCGATAATTACCCATGAGGACTGCTCCACTACGATACTCAACGGCAGAACGCTGAATCTGTTTGACGAGATGCCGTTCATAAAAAACATAGAAGCCTTCAGACTGAGTTTTACAACCGAGACAGCAGAGGAAACGGAGCGACTGGTAAAAGAAGCCTTGAATAAGCTGGGCGGCAGCTCAGACAAAACGCTGTTCAATCAGCAGACGGATACGCGAGGCCATTTCAACCGGGAAATAATGTAGAGGCACTTGAGCGAGCCGGGCAGTTAATTGAGCGAGCCGGGCATATAAGCTGTAAGATTAAACGATTGATTGAGGATCGAGCGCATCTGGTATAGCCGCTATTTTTACGAATTATAACCCTTAATTAACAAGGGGGGGGGTGCAGTGCCGGTCTTGCGCTGCCGTAATATATAAGGGCATAAAATATATAAGTACATAATGAGGAATCTCCAAATAACAGTTGAAGGACAATTATTTGGAGATTTTTTATATGCTCAAAGGCTGTGAGCTGAGAAAAGTCTCAAAACAGAAGCCTTACACCTGTCAATTTGGAGAGTTTCGGGGTGATCTCAATTATGTCGAATTGGATAATCTCCAAATTGATAATGCTGCATGATTGATTTGGAGACTTTCCGGCAACGAGGGCGGGAAAAACCTCAATATAGCTTAACTGACAGCAATATTTTGAGATTACTAGTCGCCGCCGCATCAATTAACAGATTGACAAGACTCGAAAAAAATAATAGACTTGATATATAAGATTGACCTGGAGGACTTATAGCGATGATAGTGAAAAAATCCATCAAGGAACAGGTATATGATGAGATAAGAAACAGGATCGTTACGCGCGAGTACGCTCCGGGAACGGTATTGAACATATCGCGTCTTTCCGAGGAGCTTGGAGTCAGCAATTCTCCCATCAGGGAGGCTCTTGCCATGCTTGCCAAGGAGGATCTGCTGACCATAGAAGCCAATTCAAAATACAAGGTGGTGGAACTTGATGAGCATCTGCTGCAGCAGGTGGATGCTGCTCTGGCGGCACTGCTGGCGGGCTCGGCTGTATTATGCTTCAGGAAGGGCAGGCTAGATGAGCTGAGCCGGCGGCTTGAGGCGGCGTACAGGCGTCAATGTGAGCAGCATGATGATGTGTCGCCGAAGGAGAGATACTGGCTTGCCATGGATTTTGACAGGGAGTTTGTGCTTGCAACGGAGAACGACATCATAATGAAGGATTTTGAAAACATGTCGAATCTCCTGTTCTTTTCCACATCGCCGGTGGACGAGGCATATGACAACAGTATAGCGGAGCATAAGGCTGTGCTGGAGGCGGTGCAGCAGCGCAATCTTCTAAAGGTCGTGGAGGCGCTTGAGGATCACATAATCAAGAACTTCAAGCCCGAAGAGCGCTGATGAGAAGCAAAGCGCAGTCGCCAATCCGGGGATTTTCGAAGATAGCCGATAAAGCAAAGCGCAGCCGCTTGTTCGAGGATTTTCGAAGAGCGATAAAGCAAAGCGCAGCCGCCTGTCCGAAGGGCAAATACGGAATATCAGGAGCTGGATATTTCACATATAAAAAATCATAGTCCGGGAGTTATTATGGATAGAAAGAGAATTATCAATTTAC
>CAUDEQ010000065.1 GCA_958448635.1 uncultured Bacillota bacterium
GATTGGCTGATTTAACTGAGCTCGTAGTGGTTGAATATTCTGGGCTCTAACAAGGGTATAACCTATAATATTTCAAGCCTTTTATCAAACATTTTATTTTCTGTTTAAACACTATATTTAGATTTCTATTGCCACTTGTCCATCAACTATATTTAAAATCTTTCCCTCAGGAAGCTGCCTTGCCACCTTGCCGGAAATATCTGTCGTGGTGATAAACATCTGATTTTCTCCAAGTGAATTTATAAGATAACTTTGTCTGTCATTATCGAGCTCAGATAGTACATCGTCGAGAAGAAGAATAGGTTTTTCTCCCATTTCTTCCTCAATGAGCTTTATTTCAGACAGCTTAAGTGAAAGTGCCGCTGTCCTCTGCTGACCTTGAGAGCCGAATTTTCGCAGATCAATACCGTCTGCAGAAATCTTTATATCGTCCTTATGAGGTCCTGTTACAGTAGTTCTGTTTCTTATATCCGTATTTCTATTTTCCCTTATTATTTCATAAAATCTCTCTTCATAATCTCTTATATCACAACAGTCGCTTATATCAACATCCGATTCATATTTCAGCTTAAGATTTTCTCTGCCGCCCGATATTTTTTCGTGTATGCTTCGACTTATAGCATCTATCTTATCTATGAATGCTATTCTTTTATCTATTATCCTGCTTCCGTATAATGCAAGCTCATGATCCCATATATCGAGAATCGACATATCTATATTTTCCTCTTTAAGATATGTATTTCTCTGTTTCAGAACTCTTCTGTAATTATTAAGATCATTAAAATATCCGGGCTTTATCTGACACAGCTCCCTGTCTATGAAACGTCTCCTCTTTTCAGGCTCATCTTTTACTATCTTCAGATCATCGGGAGAGAAGACTATTATGAATATCCTCTCCAGCATCTCCGATGTTTTCTTAATTTTAACTCCGTCTATCTTTATGGCTTTCTTACCTTGTTTATTGATGACTATTTCAGTCGTATGCTCATCGTCATCAAAAAAAGCAATGGTTTTTATCTTACAAAACTCCTCTCCGAATCTTATAAGCTCCTTATCCTTTATCGTCTTGAAGGATTTTGCCATTGCATTCAAATATATACCCTCCAGCATATTTGTCTTTCCCTGGGCATTGTTCCCAAGAAATATATTGACATTTTTGCTGAAGGATAACTTTATATCTCTATAATTTCTGAAATTGCTTAATTCTATTTCTTTTATATACATATTGCTACATCGAAGGGATTCTTACAGGAAGTATGAGATATTCATAAGCATCTCCGTTTACAGGCCTTACTACACATGGTGATGTTCCCGTCTTGAATATCATCATTATCTCTTCGTCATCTATGACCTTGAGTACATCCATAACGAATTTTGAATTAAAGCCTATTTCAAGATCATCACCTGTCTTTTCCATTACGATTTCTTCTTTTACATTTCCTTCTTCAGACCTGGAAGTAACCGTAAGAAGATTATTCTTTATGGTCATTTTTATGAGATTATTTTTTCCTTCCTTTGCAAGAAGTGAAGCTCTTTCTATACTTTCAAGCAATAGCTCTTTGCCTATGCTTACTTTTATCGTTCCATCCGAAGGTATTATATCCCTGTATTTTATAAAATCACCTTCCATAAGTCTCAGAACTACCTCTGTATTTCCTATTTTAAATACGGCTTTTTTCTCTCCCAGTAAAATATTTATATCGGATTCATCATCATCATCAGATACTATCTTACTTATTTCGTTCATTATCTTGGCAGATATTATAAATCTGTTTTTTTCTGCACTCTTCATTTCTTCCCTGGCAAGAGCCAGTCTGAAACCGTCAAGGGAAACCATATTGACGCTTTCTTCATTAATTTCAGTAAGTATTCCTACGAGAATTCCTTTTGATTCATCTATTGAAGCTGCAAATGAAGTTTTTCTTACCATATCCTTGAATATTTCCCTGTCGAAAACAAGAGAATTTGTATTTTCTTCCTTTTCTCCTATTTTAGGAAATTCATCTACAGGAAAGCTCATAACTGTAAATTCGGAAAAACTTGTTTTTATAAGTATATTGCTGTCCTCCGTTTCTTCTATGGATATATCACCACTAGGAAGCTTTCTTATTATATCCCCGAATAATTTTGACATTACTACTGCAGAACCTTCTTGATGAACTTCGGCATTTATTTTTTTCTGTATGCTTATCTCAAGATCAGATGCTGTAAGGATCAGTGTGCCGTCTGATTTTGCTTCTATCATGATACCTTTTAGTATAGGTAATGTTGTTCTTGTGGAAACTGCTTTTAAAACAGTATTCAGTGCTTTTGATAATGTTTGCTGACTGCATGTGAATTTCATAATAACCTCCGAAAAAGAAATAGAAATATTTATTTTTTTTATTATATTTTTAGTAGTTATAGTAATAGGGCCTGTTGAAACTGTTGATAACTTATATTAGCTTTACAATTACTTGTTTTTTTGTTATTTAAAAACTGTTGATAACATGTTTTTTTTGTTAACAGAGGATGTTGATAATTATTTTATATCTGATTTGAGAGCATTTATCTCTTCTGCAAGAAGACTGTTGGTTTTTATCTCATTTGATATCTTGTCATAAGCATGGAGAACCGTGGTATGATCTCTTCCCCCAAAGGATTCACCTATTTTAGGGAGAGAGTAATCTGTGAGCTCTCTGCATAGATACATGGCTATCTGCCTTGGATGTGAAAATTCTCTCTTTCTCTTTGCAGATTCCATATCTGATATTTTAATATTATATTTTTTACATACTGCTTTTTTGATGGATTCACACGTTATATTGAAATCACTTGTTGAAAAGATATCGTTTAGGCTTTCCCTTGCAAATTTAACGGTTATTTTTTTATTGAATATCTTGGAATAGCTTATTATTCTGGTAAGCGCACTTTCAAGCTCTCTTATATTGAACTTTACCTTTTCAGCTATGAGATCTATAACTTCAAGTACATCATCGTCTATTTCAACCTTTTCCTGTTCTGTTTTGTTTCTCAGTATGGCAACTCTCGTTTCAAAATCAGGAGGCTGAATGTCTGCTACAATATTCCATTGAAATCTCGATCTTAAACGTTCATCCAGATCCGTAAGTTTGCTGGGATGTCTGTCACTTGAAATAACTATTTGTTTTTTATAGTCGTACAGAGCATTGAAGGTATGGAAGAACTCTATCTGTGTAGCGTCTTTTCCTTCTATGAATTGTATGTCATCTATGAGGAGTATATCAACGTTTCTGTATTTGTTTTTGAATGCCCTCACCTTGCTGTTTTTATTTTTATTGTCCTGAAGAGCCTTGATTAGCTCTGATGTGAACATTTCCGATGAAACGTACAGGACTTTTAAGGAAGGATTGTTTTCCAGTATGTAATGTCCTATGGCGTGCATCAGATGAGTCTTGCCGAGACCGGAGCCTCCGTATATGAATAAAGGATTGTATACTGCAGCAGGTGACTCTGCGACTGCCAGAGCCACAGCGTGAGCATAGTTGTTGTTGGCACCTACGATGAAATTATCAAAGTTATATCTTGGATTGAGAAAATATTCTTCCCTGAAGTCCTCTTCATTTTCTTTTTTTGCGTATACTTCCTTATTATCCTCACCCTTTATTGCCTTTTGAAGCTCTTCCTCGCTTTTATTTTTTATGATGACCTTATATTTTTTGTTGTAGACTGATTCTACAGCTCGTTCAAACACTGAAATATAGCGGTTTCTGAGAACTTCTATAAGAAAATCATTAGATGATGCGAAATAAATAACAGCAGCGTCTTCATCCAGCTCCAAAGGGAAAAGAGGCTCAAACCATGTCCTGTAGCTGACTTCTGTTACATTGTTACTTATTTCAGATAATATATCTGCCCATTTTTTTTCTTCGATGTTTCTTCTCATTGATTTTTTATCTCCTTAAACGGTGTATATATAATAGCAAAAAAAGTTATCCACAGGCAAGGGTTTAAAAAATTTTATTGAAAAAATAAAATTTGTTTGAGTTATCCACTACTTGTGGATTAAATTGTGCAAAGTTTACACAATTATAACTACATCTTGGAAAAAGATGATTTTCGGTGGATAAAATGGCTGTTATGATATGCAAAATAGTTTGACATGCATATATGTGAGGAGTATAATAGTAAAGCATATCGCATAAGTTGAAATTTAGATTTATGCAGTTCGTATTTTATATGATAAGGAGGAGTAATAAGTTATGAAAATGACATATCAGCCTAAGACAAGGCAGAGAAAAAAAGAGCACGGCTTTAGAAAAAGAATGAAAACAAAGAACGGTAGAAATGTTTTAAAGAGAAGAAGACAAAGAGGAAGAAAAGTTTTATCAGCATAGAGACCGCAGAGAGTGGTCTTTTTGTTATGATACTGTAATTTGGTAAAATTATGCTAAAAAAGGATATACTGAGAAGAAAAGATGATTTTTCAGCTATCTATAAAAAGGGAAAGTCTACAGGAGAAAGATTTGTAGTGCTTTTTTATAGGAAAAATAATCTTTCATACAACAGAATAGCATTTTTAGCAAGTAAAAAAGTAGGAAACAGTGTTGCAAGAAACAGAGCCAGAAGGCTCATGAAAGAAAATTACAGATTTTTAAAGCATGATATTAAAACAGGCTTTGATTTAATATTTATTGCGCGTAATTCCATAAATGGTAAAAAGGCGCAGCATGTTGGAAAATCTATGCAAAAAGCTTTGATAAAATCTAAGCTTTTGAATCAGTGATTTGTTTATGGAAACAGAGGTAAGCAAAGTGAAAAGGATAATGATATTACTTATAAGAGGGTATCAGAAGTTTATTTCACCTCTTTTTCCCCCGAGATGCAGATTCTATCCTACTTGTTCAACTTATTTTATTCAGGCATTGGAAAAGTATGGATTTTTTAAAGGATCTTATTTAGGTATAAGAAGGCTGATGAAGTGTCATCCTTTTAATCCCGGAGGATATGATCCTTTAAAATAGGAGGAAATTAATTAATGTATACGATACTGGGAATCATAGCTAAGCCTATGGGATGGCTGCTTGGATTGCTATATGAGTTTATTCAGGATTATGGTATAACCATCATAGTATTTACCATCATAGTTAAGCTTTGTATATATCCTTTATACATAAAGCAGACTAAATCCATGGCAAAGATGCAGGATGTTCAGCCTAAAATGCAGGCTTTACAGAGAAAATATGCCAATGATAAGGAAACTCTCAATATAAAGATGGCTGAATTATATAAGGAAGAAAAATTCAACCCTATGGGTGGATGTCTTCCTATGTTGATTCAGATGCCTATAATCATGGGTCTGTTTGTATTACTTAGGCAGCCTACGATGTATATTTCAGATGATAGTATGATATTTGCTTTTCATGAATCATTTTTATGGATAGAAGACCTGAGTCAGCCTGATCCATGGATATTGCCTATAATAGCCGGTGTTGGAACATTTGTTTCATTTACTATGAATCAGATGCTCAACGAAAGTACTAACAATCAGGTTGCCGGAATGATGAAAATGATGCAGTTCATATTCCCTATAATGATTCTGTGGATGGCCAGGGCATTTCCGTCCGGGCTGGCTCTTTACTGGGCTGTCAGCCAGGTAATTCAGATATTCTTCAATATTCATATGGCTTCTATCAGAAAGAAAATGAAGAGAGAGAAGGAAGCAGCTGCATCTAAGAAAAAAATGAAAAAATAGATGATACTTGATCGTTTGGAGGATAATTTAAATGGACTATTCAGAAAAATGGGGCATTGACGTCGAAGAAGCTGTCAAGCTGGCGTTGATAGATCTCAAGGTCTCCAGAGAAGAGGTTGAAGTTACTGTTCTCGAAGAACCTTCAAAGGGATTCTTCGGAATAGGTTCCAAACTCGCAAAGGTGAGAGTTGAAATAATAAAAAAACCTGAAGAAAAGCTTCAGCCTGAACCTAGCAAGATAAAGAAGGAAAACAGAGAGCATAAGGACAACAGAGAAAACAAGAATCCTAAAAAGAATAAGAATAAAAAGGAAAATAAAAAAGATACAGAAAAAAAAGTAGATAAAGCACCTGTTCAGCAGGAAAGCAGCCTTAATATAGAGGTTGTTAATAAGGAAGAGTTAAAGGATGTTGAAGATCATGCCGCTCTTGATTTTCTTAAAGAGATAACAGAAAAAATGGGTCTTTCTCTTAATTTTAAGGTAAAGGCCGGTGAAGATATTGTTTATATTGAAATGGATGGCAAGGATTCAGGTACTGTTATAGGAAAGAGGGGACAGACTCTCGATGCAATCCAGTATTTGACAAGCCTGGTCATAAACAAAGAAAGCGAAAAATATGTCAAGGTTGTAGTTGATGCTGAGAACTACAGAGCCAAGAGACAGAAAACTCTTGAGCAGCTTGCCAACAGACTGGCAGCAAAGGTTATGAAGACAAAAAAATATGTAAGGCTTGAACCGATGAACCCTTATGAAAGAAAGGTAATTCACGCAACTTTACAACAAAATCCAAATATTACCACTAGAAGTGAGGGTGAAGAGCCATACAGAAGAGTCATAATAGAGCTTAAAAAATAATTAAGGGTCCGCAAGTATCTTGCGGACTTTTTTTAAACGGAGATATAAAATGGAAGATACTATTGCAGCAGTAGCGACAGCTTACGGTGAAGGCGGAATAGGAATAATAAGGATTAGCGGTGAAAAATCTCACTATATTCTTAAAAATGTTTTTATTCCTGCCTCCGAAGATAAATTTCCGATAAGCAGAAGGATGACATACGGTAAAATCATAGATACGGAGCAGGATGATATCATAGATGAAGCAATGGCGGTATATATGAAAGGACCTAAAACATATACTGCTGAGGATGTTGTGGAAATATACTGTCATGGAAGCATCGTATCGCTGAGGAAAACACTTGCTCTTGTTCTTCGTAAAGGTGCAAGGCTTGCAGAGCCCGGAGAGTTTACAAAGCGCGCTTTCCTAAACGGACGACTTGATCTTTCACAGGCAGAGGCGGTTATAGATATTATAAAAGCAAAAACAGATAAAGGCTTTGATATTGCACTTTCCCAGCTGGAGGGCGATCTTTCTCTAAAAGTCAATGAAATAAGGAAACGACTTTTAGATACGCTTGTCGACATCACAGTCAATATAGATTATCCCGATGAGGATATAGAAGAGCTGACATATGATAATCTTGAAAAAAATATATCGTTAATAGGCGAAATGATTGAAAAACTACTATCTACAGCATCTTCAGGACGTATGATAAGAGAGGGAGTAAGAGTTGCTATAGTTGGAAAACCCAATGTTGGAAAGTCTTCATTGATGAATTGCCTGCTTCGTGAAACACGTGCCATCGTTACAGAAATACCGGGAACTACGAGGGATACGATAGAAGAAGCCATAAGCATCAGAAATATACCTGTCTATCTCATAGATACTGCAGGTATAAGAAAAACAGACGATGTTGTTGAAAAAATCGGAATAGAGAAATCGAAGGAAGCGTTCAATAAGGCTGATTTTATTATATTTATCATGGATGGAAGTCAGCCTATGTCACACGAGGATATGGAAATAGCAGAGAATGTAAATCCTGAGAAAACGCTTGTTTTGCTGAATAAAAGCGATCTTTCGGAAGCCTTTGTATCTGAAGAAGTCAGACAGCTCATGCCTGATGTAAATGTAATAGAAACATCTTTGATTTCAGGGCAAGGTATAGACGAAATAGAAGAATTTATAGAGTCCATGGTTTACGGTGGAAGATTAACTCAGCATGAAAGCATTATGGTCAATAATGTTCGTCATATAGAGCTTCTGAATAAAGGGAGAGATTCATTAAACGACGCTCTTATCATGGTACAGAAAAAAGAAGCTCTTGATTTTATAGAGATTGATGTAAAAAACGCATATGAATATTTAGGTGAAATCATCGGGGAAACAGTTTCTGATGATATAATAGATGAAGTGTTTGCAAGATTTTGTCTCGGAAAATGATATATCAACAGGAGAGCTTATATAATGGAAAGATTTTTAATGGGTAAATATGACATTATTGTTGTTGGAGCAGGACATGCAGGCTGTGAAGCAGGCCTTGCTGCTGCCAGAATGGGAAAAAGGACATTACTTCTCAGTATAAATCTGGAAGCTGTTGCAATGATGGCATGTAATCCATCCATAGGAGGAACCGGAAAAGGGCATCTTGTCAGGGAAATAGATGCTCTCGGTGGAGAGATGGGACTGAATATAGACAAGACATTCATACAAAGCAGAATGCTCAATACTGCCAAAGGTCCCGCCGTTCATTCTCTGCGAGCTCAAGCTGATAAAAATCAGTATCATATTGAGATGAAGAAAACTCTGGAGGCAGAGGAAAACCTGCATTTGAAGCAGGGAGAGGTAGTAGATATATTGATAAGTGATGGAAAGGCCTGCGGTGTAGTTCTGAAAACAGGAGCGGTATATGAGGCAAAGGCTGTCATACTTGCAACGGGTACCTTTCTTGCCGGAAAGATATTCATAGGTGAAAGTGCATTTGACAGCGGTCCCAACGGGCTTGCACCATCCATGGAACTGGCGGCAAAGCTCAGAGAGTATGGTCTTCCTATGCGAAGATTCAAAACAGGCACTCCCGCCAGAGCATTGGCGGGAAGCTTCGATTATGATAAGATGATTCCTCAAGATGGAGACGAGGAAATTGTACCATTTTCTTTCATGAACGATGATCTCAGCAGGGATCAGGTCAGGTGCTGGTTAACATATACCAATGAAAAAACTCATGAGGTGATCAGAGATAATTTCCAAAGATCGGCTCTCTTTGGGGGACAGATAGAGGGAGTTGGCCCAAGATATTGCCCATCTATAGAAGATAAGGTAAACAGATTTGCCGACAAGGAAAGGCATCAGCTGTTTATAGAGCCGGAAGGGCTGTATACCGACGAGATGTATATACAGGGAATGTCGTCAAGCCTGCCTGAAGATGTGCAGGAGCAGTTTTATAAAACTATAGCAGGTTTGGAGAATATAGAAATCGTAAGGCCTGCATATGCCATTGAATATGATTGTATAGATCCGTTGGATCTGAAGCTCTCATTGGAGAACAGGCATCTCGAAAATCTATTTTGTGCAGGACAGTTTAACGGCAGTTCCGGATATGAGGAGGCTGCTGCTCAGGGTCTTATGGCTGGAATTAACGCTGTATGTAAGATAAATGGAAAAAATGAGTTCGTTCTGGACAGAAGCGAGGCTTATATTGGCGTTCTAATCGACGATCTTGTGACCAAAGGTACTAATGAGCCTTACAGAATTATGACCAGCAGAGCGGAATATAGGCTTGTTCTGAGGCAAGACAATGCAGATTTGCGTTTGACGCAACGTGGATATGATGTTGGATTGGTAAAAAAAGACAGATATGATAGATTTTTGGAAAAAAAGAAAGTTGTTGAAGCAGAGACTGAAAGACTGAAGAAGAAGATCATAAAGCCGGAGGATATAAATCATATATTGGAAGAAAAAGGAGGTACTCCGCTGAAGGGAGCAGTTTCACTTGCTGATCTTTTGAAGAGACCGGAGATAACATATGACGATACCTCTTCAATAGATGATGAGCGGCCTAACCTCACTAGACATCAGAAAACAATGATGGAGGTTCAGATAAAATATGAGGGGTATATCATCAAGCAGGAGCAACAGATAGAAAAGTTCAGAAAGCTGGAGGATAAGAAGCTGCCCGATGAAATCGACTATCATAAGATAGAAGGGCTGAGGATAGAAGCTCGTCAGAAGCTTGATCAATTCAGACCTCTGTCTGTAGGGCAGGCATCCAGAATATCAGGTGTATCTCCTGCAGATATTAACGTATTGCTGATATATCTTGAAAAAATCAGAAGAAGAGGGTAATCAATCGGATGGAAAAGTTTGTAAATATATTTAATATACTCAATATACAGCTTACCGATGATAAGATGGATAAGCTTATCGGTTATATGACAGATATCATCGAGCTCAATCAGCATATCAATCTGACAGCAATAACCGAGAGGGAAGAATTTATACAGAAGCATTACATAGATTCACTTTTGTGTGTTGCAAGTGATGAATTTATAAATGCTAAAGATATAATAGATGTAGGTACAGGAGGAGGCTTTCCGGGAGTGCCATTGGCCATCGCTTTTCCTGAAAAAAGCTTTGTTCTTATAGACTCCCTCAACAAGAGGATAAAGGTTATCAATGATCTGTGTCAGAAATGGAATATAGATAACGTTAAGGCTGTACACGGTAGAGCTGAGGATCTGGCAAGGCGAAAGGATATGAGAGAAGAATTTGATCTCTGTGTGTCCAGGGCTGTGGCCAATATGAGTACATTATGCGAGTACTGCCTTCCTTTTGTCAGAAAGGGAGGGTCATTTATAGCATATAAAGGACCTGATTGTGATGAGGAAATCAGGGTGGCACAAAATGCCATTAGAGCATTGGGAGGAAGATTCATGAGAGATGAAGCTCCTCTATCAGGAAGCCTGCCATTTGACCATAAGCTGATATTTATTAAAAAAGAAAAGAATACAGAGTCGAAATTTCCTCGCAAGGCGGGAACTCCGTCGAAAGAGCCTATTTTATAAGAAAATCAGGCTCTTTTTGTT
>CAUDEQ010000066.1 GCA_958448635.1 uncultured Bacillota bacterium
ATGGTGCTGAACAATATTGCCGCCAATACTACAAAATAATATGCCTTCTTCATATTCTGCCTTACTTTCGTTTTTATGTCGCTGTATTATGATTTATTACCCTTCAAAAACCGATAAAAAGGCGGTGGTGAACACCGCCTTTCAATTATTTTTATAATTAGTTGAGGATTTCGCAGCCTTCAAAGTTAACGCCTATCATTTCCTCTTTTTCTGCACTTATGCTTACTGTAAAGTTCAATTCGTAGATTTCGGATATTGCCTTGAGCCTGTCGATGAATTCAGGCAGGTCGCCCAGCGAAACATCTGCATGCTTCAGAATGCTGTCTATGAATATCATTTCGATATCATGGTCAGAGCTTATTATTCCATAAATGAAGCCGATGTACTCGTCTATGTTGGTGATATGCTCATAGTCCTCCATGCAGATAACTCTGATCTTATGCTTCAGTTCGTACATGAGCCTGTGGTTCTTATTTATAAAAATTATGCTTCCATTGCTTGTTTCGATGCTGTCATTGGCCAACTGCACCATCTGTCCCGTCTTACCGCTTCCTTTATGTCCAATAAGTAACTTCACCATAATTATCATCCTCCTCTACATATAGTTCATGCAAGTGCATTTAGAGCGCTTTTGTGTTAAACATTATTATACACGATGTGGTTATGTCAGGCAACCAGAATTCAATATGTAGGCGTATTTTTTTATAGCGTTGAAATAGCTGTGAGACTTTAGGATTAGAAAAAAACGACCGAGTCCATTAGAATGGTTTTACCACAAATAACCTAATGAAAGGACTATCGATCGCTATGAACAGTATAACACATTTACAACGATATTTGCCACATACAATTAATACAAGATTTTATGCAGTCAAATTTTATCGCAGCGGCTGCTCCGTACGGTTCGTATGCCGCAGATATTCAACTCGTGTTTTAATTATATATCACTGAAGTCGCCATTACAAGCTTGCCCGCCGCCTGCAGCCACACACGACATATCAGACTGATATGTCGTTTTTGTTTTTTGCTCTCAGCTGTCCGCAGGCTCCGTCTATTTCGCTGCCCAGCTCTCTCCTTACCGTGGCAGGTATTCCGCATTTGTCCAGCTGCAAGGCTATTTCCTCCGCCCTTTTCCTGCTGCTGCCGTCAAATCCCGTTTCCTCCACCTTGTTGAGGGGAATAAGATTCACATGGCAGAGCATGCCTGAGAGCTTTTCCTTCATGCGCCTCACATCTGCGTCGCTGTCGTTTTCACCCTTTATCAATGCATATTCGAAGGTTATCCTGCGCCCTGTCCTTTCCGTATATCCTTTCGCTGCCTCCAGAAGCTCATTCACAGGATATGCGTCATTGACAGGCATTATGGCGCTTCTTCCTTCATCCTCCAGTCTGTGGAGCGATATTGCCAGATTTACCTGTGGAAAATCCTCGGCAAACCTGTATATGGCAGGGACTATGCCGCTGGTGGATACAGTCATGCTGCGATAGCTCATATTCCTGCCGTCAGGAGAGTGGAGCAGTCTGAGAAATTTTTTCAGATTTTCGTAATTGTCAAAGGGCTCACCCATTCCCATGACGACTATATGATTTATCGCCTCATTCGTTTCTCTCTCCGCTGCATAGATCTGCTCCAGCATTTCCCCTGCAGTCAGATTCCTGGTGAATCCGTCCAGAGCAGTGGCGCAGAATCTGCATCCCATCTTGCAGCCCACCTGCGAGGATACGCAGAGAGAATTGCCGTAGCGGTACTTCATGAATACGCTCTCGATGGCATTGCCGTCTTCAAGGCCCAGCAGAAGCTTCCTCGTTCCGTCCCTTCTGTCCTGCTGCACCTTCAGGACTTTAAGGGAGCCTATATGCGCAGCAAGCTTCAGCTTTCCACGAAGCTCCTTGCTGAAATCCGTCATCTCGTCAAAATCCGTGACGCCGCGAGACACCCATTTGAACAGCTGTTTTCCGCGAAAAGGCTTTTCACCCAGCTCTGCAGCGAATTCCTTCATTTCTTCGATTGTAAGTCCCATGAGGTTTTTTCTGTCCATAATATACTCCGTCAATATGCTTTCATCATCAGCAACACAGCTCCGCGCTTTACGGTAACACGGAAATTACCGCCCGTAATTTATTTTCAAGAGTCTTTTTTAAAAACAATTTGTTCTCAAAAGCCTTTTTTATCAGAACAATAAGGGCGGAGAACCCCTCCGCCCGGTAGTTTTTCATGATTGTGACCGCACATGATGTATGGATTTACTTTTAAGCCATTTTACTGTACAGCCCTCTGTGTATGCATTGCTTGCCATGTGGCTATGCGGACTTTTAGTCTTTATACTCTCTCAACGCCTATGCCCGTCTTGTGGCCGTTCAGATCGGCCGTACCGAGCCCGCTGCCCTTTTCGATGGCAACTGCCAGCGTTTCCTTCATGATATAGTCCTTATGCGCTTCGATGGCTGCCGCAACCTCTTCATCAGCTTCGACGAATATCCTGATGTTGTCCATCATCTCAAATGCCTTCTGCTTTCTCATCTGCTGAACCTTGGATATCAGCTCTCTTGCCAGTCCTTCAGCAGCAAGCTCAGGCGTTATTGTGGTATCGAGAATGGTAAATACGTTGTTTTCCATGGCTACTGCGAAGCCCTCCTTGGCGTCTATCTTCACGTCAACCATCTCTCTTGTGATAACCGTTGCCTCGCCGTTGATTTCCATGGTGATGCTTCCGTCAGCCTCCAGCTTTTCCACAGTGGCCGCAGGCTCTGCCTTTGCCAGTGCACCTCCAAAGGCCTTGATGTTCTTGCCCAACATAGGGCCGGCCACCTTGAAATTAGGCTTAAGGCTGTAGTTCATATATTCATCCAGCTTGTTCTCGAACACTACTGTCTTGATATTGAGCTCTTCCATGATCAGCGGAGTCAGATCTCCGATGACTGCCTCGTACTTTCCGTCCACCATGACCTCAGTCAGCGGCTGTCTTACCTTGATCCTCTCCTTCTCTCTGATACCTCTGCCAAGACCTACCAGAGTTCTTACCAGATCCATTCTCTCTTCGACCTTCTCGTCTATCAGGCTTTCGTCTGCCTTAGGGAAGAATGCCAGATGAACGGATTCCTCTCCCGTAAGATTCTGATACATTTCATCTGATATGAACGGTGCAAACGGAGCTATCATCTTGGCGATACCCACCAGAACCTCGTAGGTCGTAGCATATACGGATTTCTTGTCATCATCGAGAGTCTCTCCCCAGAATCTTCTTCTGGCTCTTCTGATGTACCAGTTGGACAGGTCCTCGCCTACGAACTCCTGTATCTTTCTTACCGACTTCATATGGTCGTATCTGTTCATTTCCTCCGTCACTTCTCTGATGAGCCTGTTGTACTTTGATATTATCCATCTGTCAAGCTCAGGCCTCTGCTCATAAGGCACCTCCAGAGATGCCGGCTCCAGCTTGTCCTGATTGGAGTAAAGCGCAAAGAAATTATATACGTTCTTCAAGGTTCCGAAGAATTTGCTCACGATCTCTATGAGTCCGTCTTCGTCGAACTTGGTAGGAGACCATGCCGGTGATGTGTGGAGCAGATACCATCTTGTGGCGTCCGCACCGTATTTATCGAAGAGCTCGAAAGGATCCACCGTATTTCCCCTCGATTTACTCATCTTCTTTCCTTCCTTGTCGAGAATGAGGTCGTTTACGAGAACATTCTTATATGGCGCCTTTCCCTTGATGAATGTGGAAATAGCCATCAGTGAGTAGAACCATCCTCTAGTCTGGTCGATTCCTTCGCATATGAAATCTGCAGGAAACAGCTCTTCGTCGAAGTTTTCACTGTTCTCAAAAGGATAATGCTGCTGTGCAAAAGGCATGGAACCGCTGTCGAACCAGCAGTCCATTACCTCCGGTATCCTGCTCATGGTCTTGCCGCATTTCTCGCATGTGATGTGAACATCGTCAACGTACGGTCTGTGCAGCTCGATATCCTCCGTTATGTTCTCCTGTGCCTTTTCCACCAACTCGGCTCTGCTTCCTATACATTCCAGATGTCCGCATTCGCATCTCCAGATAGGTATAGGAGTACCCCAGTATCTGTTTCTGGAAATAGCCCAGTCCTTGACCTCTTCCAGCCAGTTGCCGAAACGCTTTTCTCCCACGAAGTCAGGGAACCAGTTTACAGTGTTGTTGTTGGCCACCAGCTGCTCTTTCAGGCTGCTCATCTCGATGTACCAGCTTGGCTTCGCATAGTAAACCAGTGGAGTTCCGCATCTCCAACAGTGTGGATAGTTATGAACGATCTTTTCCTTGGCGAATATCTTTTCTTCTGCAGCCAGCCACTTGATGATTTCCACATCGAGGCCGTCCTCCATGACGAATCTTCCTTCCCATGGTGTTGCAGTGTACTTTCCTTCCTCATCCACAGGATTTACCACAGGCAGATCGTATTTTCTTCCGCACTGGTAGTCATCTTCACCGAATGCCGGCGCAGTATGAACGATTCCGGTACCGTCTTCCACCGATACGTAGTCCATGCATGTAACGAAGAAGGCCTTCTTATCTGTCTTTACGAAAGGCATCAGCTGCTCGTAATCCATATATTCCAGATCCTTGCCCTTCATCTCCTCAAGGACCTGATACTTTCCTTCTCCAAGCGTCTTATCGGCCAGAGCCTTTGCAACATAGAATATATTGCCCTCCTCTTCGCCTTCCGTCATCTTAACCTTAACGTAGTCTATGTCTGCCCCCACTGTCAGCGCCACGTTGGATGCCAGAGTCCATGGAGTAGTCGTCCATGCCAGGAAGTATTCGTTGTCCGTCCCCGCTTTCTTGAACTTGGCTGTGATGGTTGTTACCTTTACCTCCTTGTAGCCCTGTGCAACCTCGTGGGATGCCAGACCTGTTCCGCATCTCGGGCAGTATGGGAGTATCTTATGTCCCTCATAGATCTTTCCTGCCTTGAAGAATTCCTTCAGTATCCACCAGCCTGTTTCTATGAAATCGTTGTCCAGAGTGATGTATGGGTTGTCCAGATCTATAAGATATCCCATTCTCTTGGTCATTTCTCTCCACATGCTTTCATATGTGAATACAGATTCCTTACATTTCTCGTTGAATTCTTTTATTCCGTATTTTTCGATGTCCTGCTTGCCGCTCATGTTGAGCTTCTTTTCCACTTCGATTTCCACCGGAAGTCCATGTGTATCCCATCCTGCCTTACGTTTTACCGCAAAGCCCTGCATGGTCTTGTAGCGGCATACGGAGTCCTTCAGCGTTCTTGCGATTACGTGATGGATTCCCGGTCTGCCGTTGGCTGTAGGAGGTCCTTCATAGAATATGAAGGAAGGCATTCCTTCTCTCTCATTGACGCACTTTTCCAGCAGTCCTTCCTTTTCCCACTGCTCCGCCTGCTCCATCTGCAGCTGAGCTATGGGTTTTTCAGATAAGTTCTTGATCATTTTCTATCTTTCCTTTCCGGTTTTATTACTCTCTGTCAGGCCGGCCTTAAAAATAAAAACGCCCCTGACTATACAGTTAGGGACGATCATCGACCGCGGTACCACCCTAGTTACGGGACTATCATCCCGTCTCTCTAAAAGTGTTGCTGTGTTCTGCAGCATCTGCAGCACGTGAAGTGATCTTCACTCTCCGCTTCACCAATGCTCTCTCAGCATATGAGCATTTCTCTGTAAGGATAATTACACGAGGCTACTGTCTTCACCACAGCTGTGATATTTAATTGTGATATTGAATTACGTACCTTGCCATTTTATCCTGTAATGGTTGAAAAGTCAAGGTGTTTTGCGATTTATGGTTACTGATGCGTGTAGGATTACAATACATGCCTTAAATGAATTTATCACTTAGGGGTATAACATATGTCTGACACACCTACAATTCCCCGCCGGCCTTCATGAATCCTCTCCCATTCCAAAATGCAGCGAAGGAGTCGCCGTAAAGGGCCGCAGCTGCAGGCTCTCCATCCTTCTTAAATAAGAAATACATTATGAAGCCTGCTGCCACAAAGCCCATTGCTCATGAAATTCATTCCGAATATGAACAGCACCGGACCTCCCAACATCATCATTCTCAGCTGTACCGCTTCAACACTCGTTGCTTTCTCCTTCAATAGAAGCAAAGAACAATTTTGGGAAGGGGCGTACCGCTTGAACGCTTGTTGCTTTTTCCTTGATATATACAAAACTGCGGTCATTAACAGCTTATCTGTTCAGCCCCAACTGTTGTAAAGAAAAAATCCGAAAAAGCTCCGCAAATGCTAACAGTACATTAAGGTATCACGCCATCCGTCTCAGCAGATCCACCATCTCCACCGCACTTTCTGCGCAGTCGGCGCCTTTGTTGCCGGCCTTCGTCCCTGCTCTTTCCACCGCCTGCTCTATGTTTTCAGTGGTCAGGACGCCGAACATCACCGGTACTCCGGTCTCAAGTGAAATGTGAGCGATGCCCTTTGACACCTCGCTGCACACGTAATCGTAATGGGTGGTGCTTCCCCTTATGACTGCGCCGAGGCAGATGACGGCGTCGTATCTGCCGCTTTCCGCCATTTTCTTCGCCGCAAGCGGGATTTCGAAAGCTCCCGGCACCCATGCCACATCTATGTCTTCATCGCGTACACCGCGCCTTTTCAGACTGTCGAGGGCTCCCGAAAGCAGCTTCGACGTGATGAACTCGTTGAATCTGGCTGCTGCTATCCCTATTCTAATATCCTCTGCTATCAGTTTTCCTTCATATATTTTCATATTCTTTCCTCCGTATAATCAAGTATGTGTCCCATCCTCTTTTGCTTCGTCTGCAGGTAAAACAGATCCCTCTCAGTGGCGGCCATCTGTATGGGCACTCTCTCGGTTATTTTCATGCCGAAATCCTCCAGCTGGTATACCTTGTCGGGATTGTTGGTCAGCAGTCTCAACTCTCTCGCCCCAAGATCTCTCAGTATCTGTGCTCCTATGAAATATTCCCGCATGTCTCCCGGAAACCCGAGGGCGATGTTGGCGTCGAGAGTATCCATGCCTTTGTCCTGCAGCTCATACGCCTTCAGCTTGTTTATGAGCCCTATGCCGCGTCCCTCCTGTCTCATGTAAAGGATGATGCCGCGTCCTTCTTTTTCCACCTGCATCATGGCAGAGGCGAGCTGTTGTCCGCAGTCGCATCGCAGTGAGCCGAAAGCATCGCCTGTCAGACATTCGGAGTGCACTCTGCATAAGAGCTCCCTGCCATCTCCTATGTCGCCTTTGACGAGGGCAACGTGATGCTCCCCGCTCAGCAGATCCACGTACCCGTGGGCGATGAAATCACCGTATTTCGTCGGCATATCCACGACGGCCTCCCGCTCCACCAGCTTATCGTGTTTCTTCCTGTAGTCCTGTATCATCTTTATGGTGATGATCTTCATGTCGTGTTTTTCCGCCAGCCGGAAAAGCTCGTCACGTCTCATCATCCTGCCGTCGTCCCTCATCACCTCACAGCACAGGCCGCATTCTCTGAGCCCCGCCAGCTTCATCAGATCCACGGTCGCTTCCGTGTGGCCGTTCCTTTCCAGCACTCCGTTTTTCTTCGCCTTCAGCGGGAACATGTGGCCAGGTCTTCTGAACTCCCCGGCCGATGCGCCGTCAGCCACACATGCCCTTGCTGTGAGCGCCCTTTCCTCGGCCGATATCCCCGTAGTGGTATCTATGTGGTCTATGGAAACGGTGAAGGCTGTCTCGTGGTTGTCTGTGTTGTCGCTGACCATCTGTGGTATTTTCAGCCTGCTGCACAGCTCACCGCTCATGGGCATACATATTAGGCCCTTCGCCACGGACGCCATCATGTTGACGTTTTCCGTCGTTGCAAACTCTGCCGCACATATCATGTCACCCTCGTTTTCCCTGTCCTCATCGTCAGTCACCAGTATTATCCTTCCTCTTTGAAGCTCTTCTATTGCAGCTTCTATGGTATCGAATCCTTTCATGATTACCTCCCTTCATATCATCCGAATCTTTTACATGAAGCCGTTAGCGGCGAGGAGCTCCGCTGTCAGCCTTCCCTCATGGGCTCTGCCCGCCCCGCCGCCTGCCATCAGCTTTTCCACGTATTTGCCTATGACGTCATTTTCTATATTCACGATGTCGCCGGCCTTCCTCTCCATCATCACCGTGTTGGATGCCGTATGTGGTATGACCGAAACTTTGAAAGCATCTGTTTCCGTCACAGCCACCGTCAGGCTCGCTCCATCTATGGCCACCGATCCCTTTTTGACGATATACTTCATGATATCTTCCGGCGCTTCCACCGTATACCATATGGCATTGTCGTCCTTTTCCACCGATCTTATCCTTCCCGTGCCGTCTATATGGCCCGAAACGATATGTCCGCCGAACCGTCCGCCGGCCGCCATGGCTCTTTCGAGGTTGACTCTGCTCCCCTTCGTCAGCGACCACAGGGACGACTTGTCCAGCGTCTCGTGCATCACATCTGCGGTGAATCGATCTGACGTGAAGCCTGTGACTGTGAGACACACGCCGTTGACGGCTATGCTGTCCCCCTCAGCGACGTCTCTGAGGATGCGCTCGGCCTCCACCACTATCACCGCCGACGCCCGTCCGCGCCTTATTTGCTCCACACGCCCTATTTCTTCTATTATCCCGGTGAACATCACTTCCTCACCTCTCCTTCTATAACGATATCGTCTCCCACACAGTGCCATCGGATATCGGACAGCATCACTGCATCGTCCGGCGATGGCGCTCCGGTGCCGCCTACCGGGGAAACAGCGGCCGGTGCGCTCTCTCTGCCCATCGGTGAAACGGGAGTCGGTGCGCTTTCTCCGCCCATCGGTGAAACGGGAGTCGGTGCGCTTTCTCCGCCCATCACCTTCGGCGCTATATATGCCTTGACCTTGCTTACTATCCCAGCCTCCAGTGCCGCCCAGTTGAGAGTCGGCCCGCCCTCCATCATCACGCTGTCTATCCCGGCTTTCCCAAGCCGTTCCATCAGCTTCACAAGATCTATACGGTCACCCTTCTGCGGCACCTTCCATATCTCGCAGCCCGCCGCATCCAGCCGTTTCTTCTTTTCATCATCGACATCATCACCTACCGCCACGATGGTCCTGACATGCGATGACGTTTTCACTATCGCCGAATCCTCCGGTAGCCTCATGTGCGTATCGCAGATCACCCTCACAGGATTGCGCCCGCCTGCTACCCTGCATGTCAGCAGCGGGTCGTCTCCGAGAACAGTCCCTATCCCCGTCATCACTGCGGCATACATGCCTCTGTCACGGTGGACCTCCTCCCTCGCCTCGCCGCACGTTATCCACTGCGACATGCCTGTATGCGCAGCTACCTTCCCGTCGATAGTCATGGCGTATTTCATCATCACATACGGCCTGCCGGTTTCCATCATGTGAAAAAACGCCTTGTTGATGGCGTCACAGTCCTCCTTCATGACGCCCTCGGTGACAGCGATGCCCTTTTTCCTCAGGATATCGACACCCTTTCCCGCCACCAGCGGATTGGGGTCGGCTGATCCTATCACCACCCTTCCGATGCCGGCCTCTATGATGGCATCAGTACATGGCGGCTGCTTGCCGTGATGACAGCACGGCTCCAACGTCACGTACATGGTCGCACCGCACGGCGATACATCGCAGTCACCCAGCGCCTCACGCTCGGCATGGAGGCCTCCGTACTTTCCGTGGAAACCGCGACCGATGACCCGGCTGTCCTTTACTATGACGGCTCCCACCACAGGGTTGGGCGACGTTCTACCTCGCCCCTTTTCCGCCAGTCCAATGGCCATCTTCATATAAGTCTCGTCTTCAGATAGTCCCATATCATTACCTCCTTTAAGATAAGATCTTCCGCCGGACAGTTTCCCGCCGTCTATGCTGCTGCCTGCACCGCCGTCATCAGCGACACATCCGACACCATAGTCAAGAAAAAAGCCCCGAAGTACTCCTTCGGGGCAAAAAACATATCAAAGACTGCCGCACCGCATGACGTGCCGCTAACGTGGACCGCCTCATGAAAACAGCAGACGCTCCGCCTAAAATAAATAACTCTGAAATATAAAATTCCAGAGCTTCATAACCAAAAAAGACACGCACCTTATGCGCATTGAAATCTTCTTCCATCCAGACTATACTGTCGGTCCCGGAATCTCACCGGATCCTGACTTGGACAAATGCCAAGTCCTGTGCTCACACACTCGCGGACTTTACCGCCGATCGGGAATCTCACCCTGCCCTGAAGATCATTATTAAATTATATACTATGATATATCTCATGCTGCCGTATGTCAACAGAAATTTTTAGTGAGCTGCCATAAGTATGTAAGATTGCAATACATGTATTGCAACTGAATAAATAAAAAGCAAGAATACCTTTTATGTGTTATATTTTAATCGCCAAAGCAGATCCGAGTTTTTCAGCGGCATACTGTGCCGGTACCGGCTGTGATATTATTGCGCCCGGCAGTTCCATTGAGCAGTCTCCAAATTAAAGCCATATACCCAT
>CAUDEQ010000067.1 GCA_958448635.1 uncultured Bacillota bacterium
CTTTCATCATGTGCCATTGTACTTCTTTCGGGCAAAAAAAGGAAGACAAAGACTGAAAATTATGATATGATAAATAAACTGGAATTAATACGGAGGTTTACTAATGAAAACAATAAAAATCGGATTGCTGGGAATGGGAAATATCGGAACCGGAACTTACAAGACCCTGGAGCTTAACAGACAGGAAATCGAATCCACTCTCGGCACCAGAGTTGAAATCGTTAAAATACTGGAAAGGGATGTTGATAGAGACAGAGGCATAACAGTCCCTATGGAGAAATTCACTCAGGATCCCGATGAGATCTTCAACGACCCCGAAATCGACATCGTCATCGAACTGCTGGGCGGAATAGAACCGGCAACAACCTTCATGCTGACGGCGATGAAAAACGGCAAGCACGTTGTTACTGCCAACAAGGCAGCTCTTGCGGCCAATTATCACCAACTGATGGATACAGCCGGAGACAACAACATAATATTCAAATTTGAAGCCAGCGTAGGCGGCGGAATTCCTATTCTGGGAACGCTGACAGGCCCGCTGAGAGCCAATAAATTCCAGGAGGTAATGGGAATACTCAACGGAACGACCAACTACATACTTCATATGATGACCAAGGAGGGCATGGATTACGAAACAGCCTTGAAGGATGCACAGGCGTTGGGATTTGCCGAGGCTGATCCTACTGCAGACGTTGAGGGTATCGATGCTGCCAACAAGCTCACCATACTGATGGCTCTGATGTTCGACAAGTATGTTGCACCATCGGACATCCCTACTACCGGAATAACGCATATAACCAAGGAAAAGATTGACGAGGCACGATCCAATAAGTGCAAGATAAAGCTGATAGCCCATGCCAAGAGAGAAGAAAACGGCGAAATATCATACGAGGTTCGTCCTATGTACATCAGCGAAACTCATCCGCTGGCAAATATAAACAAGGAGTTCAATGCTGTATTTGTAAAGGGCAATGCCGTTGACGACCTAATGTTCTACGGTAAGGGCGCAGGTCCAATGCCTACTGGCAGCGCCGTAATGGGTGACGTTATCGAAATTTCAAAGACTATTTTAAAATAATTCCCATATATCAGGAGGTTATACGATGACATTATATGAGCAGTGGAAAGATCTGATAGAAAATCAGACCGAAGATACATTCAAGAAATTCTGGGACGAATATAGCAGTGCAGAGACAAAGCTGTACAGCGCCATACTGGACGATCCGTCGAAGAAAATAGAAGGGACTCTTGGTCAGCTGGCTGCCGAGCACGATGTAAGACCTGTTATATACATGGGCTTTCTTGACGGCATCGATACCAGTCTGAAGAAGAGCAACGATTTCCAGAGCTTCGACGAGGATTCCCATGTTGAGATCGAGATCGTACCTGAGACTCTGTTCTACAACATGATCGCAGCAGGAGCCGATTATCTCTACGGACTGCCTCAATGGGAAACGATACTGGGCGAAGAGAAGATGAAGGAAATCGCCAAGGAATACAAGAAATCAAAAACAGTTAAAAGAGAATCGCCAAAAATCGGACGAAACGACCCATGCCCATGCGGCAGCGGCAAAAAATACAAACACTGCTGCGGGAGGAATTGACCCGATGAATGAGCGGGCGCAGCACGCGTGATGAATCGCGGTATTTCCCCCGTCATATGTCGCAGGACTTTAGTCCGTGGCGACCAACGACGCATGGAATTGACCCGATGAATGAGTGGGCGCAGCACACGAAATGAATCGCGGTATTTCCCCCGTCATATGTCGCAGGACTTTAGTCCGTGGCGACCAACGACGCACGGAATTGAATTCCATAATATCATATGTAAGCAACAAAAAGAGCCTCTTTATATTACAAGCGGCTCTTTTCTTTCATTATATACCATTCTTCTCGCACAGCTCCTCTATCACGCACCTGTCGCATTCAGGTTTTCTGGCACTGCAGCAGTTTCTCCCGTGAAATATCAGACTGTGATGCGCCTCGGACCACCTGTCCTCCGGCAGCAGTTCCATAAGCGCCAGCTCCGTTTTCAGCACATCCTTTTCCGACGCCAGGCCGATTCTGTTGGTCACTCTGAAGACATGTGTGTCAACGGCGATCCTCTGAACGCCGAAGCCCACCGACAAAACTACATTTGCAGTTTTACGCCCTACCCCCGGCAGAGTCACAAGATCATCGTAGTTATCCGGCACCTTTCCATCAAACCTCTCGCACAGCTGCTTTGCCAGCTGGATTATGTTCTTGGATTTCGTCTTATACATCCCTATGGTCTTTATCAGCTCTATCACATCCTCCTGCGATGCCTCAGCCAGAGCTTCAGCCGTGGGATACGCTTCGAAAAGTGCAGGCGAAACCTTGTTGACGCTTTTATCTGTAGTCTGAGCCGAAAGAGCCACTGCTATTATCAGCTCATATGTATTTTTATGGTTGAGTGCACATTCAGCATCGGGATACTCCGTGGCCAGCCTGTCCAGAACCTCCTTTACATTTTCCCTTCTATAAGTCATAAGTTTACCTCCGTATGACAATAATTATATATATAAGCAGTAATTTTGCAAACACTTAAAGCGAAACTTCTGCTGTCCGGCATGGAAAGCGGCGGGCATGCGCCTGCCGCAAAAAAAATGATGCAGAGGATGTAATTCTGCATATAGGATACCGCTGACATAATACATCAAATTTTCGGGAAAAATTCAGCACTCCCTGCACGGGCTCCATCTCGCAAACCATTGAAAAATATGGACTTGAGCATATAGAATCATTATTAAAAAGCACCTGAAATTCAGTAAAATACCTCTTTTTTTAAACTTTTTATCCGATTTTACAGAAAATAAAAAAAACATAAAAAAAACTAGTTACATTTTTGAATTTTTATAGTATAATAACCTTGTTATAATTTATTTAATTATATTAATCTTTAATGGAGGTGTTTTATGTCAACGTACACACAAGTTGAAAAAGGCGGTCTGTTTGAATTAACAGATGCGGCTCGTGCGGAACTTGTGTCTTCAAAGTACTACAATGAAGACCTGGCTCCTTCGTCAGTTTCCGAAAGAAGCTGGACGACTTACAACATCACAATGCTTTGGGTTGGTATGTCAATCTGTATACCTTCACTGGCACTGGCATCCGGACTTATCACAATGGGAGTTTCCCCATGGCTGTCGGTACTCAACGTAGCCCTGGGTAACATCATCATTCTCGTTCCTATTCAGCTCAACTCCCAGATAGGAACTAAGTATGGTATCCCATTCCCACTGTTCGCAAGACTTACATTCGGAACACTGGGAGCTCAGATACCTGCTATCCTGAGAGCGATCACTGCCTGCGGATGGACTTCCGTACAGGCATGGGTTGGCGGCGGCGCTGTAGGCGCTATCATCGGCTGCTTCGTACCTAAGTTCTCAGATCCTGACTGGATCATCAGCCTCCCTTCATGGGGCGGTATGCAGGCTGTAGGCGGCGCACAGTTCTTCGGATACGTGCTGTTCATGATCTTCGTAGGCTGGGTAGCTTACAACGGTATTGACCAGATCAAGTGGGTTCAGAACATAGGAAGCCCTATACTCATCGTAGTTATGATAGCTCTCCTCATCTGGTCCTACACCATCGTTCCCGGAGACATCGGTTTCTTCGAAGTTATGGCGCAGCCAAACGATGATGCTCTCATCGAAGCAAGCGGCGGATTCGCATTCGTTTATCTGAGTGGTCTGATGGGTAACATCGCATTCTGGGCTACAATGGCTCTTAACATTCCTGACTTCTCAAGATATGCCAAGTCACAGTCAGCTCAGTTCAGAGGTCAGCTCTACGGAATGCCTTTTCCAATGGCAGCATGTGCATTCATAGGCGCTTACTTCTCACAGGCTACTAAGATGGCTTACGGCGAAGCAATGTTCGACCCTACCGGCGTATTCTACCACCTGGAAAACAAGCTGCTCATCATAATAGCTGCTCTGGGTGTTGTTGCTGCTACAATCACTACTTGCGTAGCTGCTAACGTAGTTGCTCCTGCCAACGGATTCTCCAACATAGCCCCTAAGAAGATCTCCTACAAGAAGGGCGTTATCATCACTATGATCATCGCATTCTTCATCCTTCAGGCTTGGTGGATCTACGGTTCCGGCGGTGCATACTTCACATGGATGAACGCTTACGGTACTATCTTGGCACCTATCGCTGCCATCTTCATCGCAGACTACTTCGTATGCAAGAAGAAGAGAGCAGACATCGCTGCACTGTTCAAGGGTTCAGACGGCAGATACTGGTACTCCGGCGGCTTCAACTGGGCTGCTATCATCGCATGGGTTGTATCCTTCATATTCCCACTGCTGTGGTACTTCGGATTAGAGGGAAGCTTCTGGACATTCATCAACTCCATCAACTACATATGGTCATTCGTACTTGGATTCGTAGTATACGTTCTGCTCATGAAGACAAGTCTGGCTGGCAACTCATATGTAACTGAAGAAGAGCATGAAGCATTCACAGAAAGAGCTTAATTACAACTCTCATATATAACATAAACGATATAGCGCAAGGTCGGCTCTGCCGATTTCATATCAGCAGCCGGCTTTGTCAAAATATTGTAAACCCATGTAGGAGCCTTTGAGACCCAAAGGCTTCTACTGCTATTAACACTAAAAAAGGAGGAATAAAGTTATGGATTTATTGATCAAAGGCGGCACAGTCGTAACGGCTACAGCTTCTTTTAAGGCTGATGTAGCAGTTAAGAACGGCAAGATCAGTGCCATCGGCGCAAATCTCAAGCCAGGAAAGAAAACAGAGATCGTAGATGCAAAGGGCAAGCTGGTTCTCCCTGGCGCAATTGATGGTCATACTCATCTGGCAATGCCTTTCGGTGGAACTATAGCTACAGATGACTATCACACAGGAACCAGAGCTGCTGCATGCGGCGGTACTACTACGGTATTCGACTTCGTGCTTCAGGGCGTTGGCGAAACTATGGACGCTGCTCTGGACAGAAGAGACGCTATATGTAAGGAAGATGGTCCTGCCATCGACTATTCATATCATATCGGCGTAGGTGATGTTACAACTCCTGAAATGCTTGCATCTATGGATGAGTGCGTTAAAAGAGGCGTTACTTCCTTCAAGGTATTCATGGTATATGATTTCGGCGTAGATGACGGCCAGTTCTTCGAAACTCTCCAGCATGCTGCCAAAATAGGCGCTCTGGTGGGAGTTCACGCTGAGAACAGAGACGTAAACAACGCCCTCATCAAGCAGTACCTGGCAGAAGGTAAGACTGATGCATGGTATCACTACATGTCAAAGAACGAAGCTGTTGCAGGAGAAGCTGACGTAAGAGCTATAAACCTGGCTAAGATGGCAGGTGCTTCACTGTACATCGTTCACCTTGACAACAAGCAGGGAGTTGAGGCTGTTGCCCAGGCAAGAGCGGAAGGTTACCCTATCTTTGCAGAAACATGCCCTCAGTACCTCTACTTCACTAAGGACGTTTACAAGAACGGAATTCCTGAGCTGGGACTCAGAGCTCGTGACTTCGTATGCTCACCTCCAATGAAGGGCAAGGAATCACAGGAAGCTCTGTGGAACGGTATCAAGACAGGTGCTGTATCGACTCTCGCTACAGACCACTGCCCATTCCTGCAGTCAGAAAAAGACTGGGGAATCACTAAGAAGGACGGTACTCCTGGCGACTTCACAACTATCCCTAACGGATGCGCAGGTATCGAAAACATGTACCCTTACATCCTGTCGGAAGCAAACAAAGGCAGAATTTCATTCGAAAAGGCAGTAGCTATCTCCGCTACAAACCCTGCCAAGCTGTTTGGTATCGACTACTGCAAGGGCGCCATCGAGGTTGGTCTCGATGCAGACATCGTTATCTACGATCCTAAGAAGGAATTCGTTGTTAAGAACGCTGAAAACCAGCACGGAGCTCTCGACCACACTATTTGGGAAAACAGCAAGTTCAAGGGATATCCTGTTGCAACTTACTGCAGAGGTAAGCTGGTATTCGACGGAAAAGACTACGTTGGCCAGAAGGGTGACGGACAGTTCGTTAAATGTAAGAAGGTTAAGTTCAAGAGCCCTGAATTCTAAAAACAATCACGTCATAAAAAGCCTGAACGTTTCCTGCGTGAAGGTACATGATAAAAGCTTAATAAAATCGGGCAATGGAAGTTCCATTGCCCGATTTTTAAATTCATACTACCAGCGAAGGTATGATCCTGTATGCCGGAGCATTCATGATATCCTGCTGTCCTTGCTGCGCTCCGCCGCAGCTGCTGCATACATATCCATACCGCTTATCAGTTGATATCCACCCTGCTTAGTATGGCTGCCGGCGTCTTCCTGATGGTTCTGAATACAGGCATCAACCCGAATACCATATTCAGTCCGAATATCAGCACAAAACATAGAGTCAGCACCATCGGATTTATAAGGAACATATCCGAGAACAATTCCATACCGGAAAGCTTATATATGATATACGACATGAATGCGAATCCCGGCATGGCGGCGATGGTCGTAATGGCGATTATCTCCCCGGCGAACATTCTGTATATGTCGCTCTTCTTGACGCCTATTGCCCTGTATACGCCGATTTCCTTTACCCTTGACATGAAGGAGGCTCTTATTATCAGGAATATCTCTATGAATGATATCAGCAAAATAACTCCTGCCAGCACCAGCGTCGATACGATGGAATCCCACATCTGACTCCTGTACTGCTGTCGGCTTTCCTCATATGTGTCTCTGACGTTAACATTGGCAGCACGCAGCTCCTCCATAGCCTGCTGCTTATCCACAGGACTTATTGTTATATTAGCTTTGGACTTTATCAGAGCATATTTTACCGTATTACTGTTCACCAGCATGAAATCGCTATCGTTTTTATCTGTATAATATCCCGATACCTTCAGCTTAGTGCCGTTTACCGTTTCAGATATATTGCTTCCTATCTTCATGCTGTCTTTGTTCTTTTCGTTTACCATTACCTCGTAATCGTTGACAGGCCATGCGCCGCTTTTAAGCGATACGTCCCCTGATTTAAGCTGATAATCTATATAGCTTACAGTCGATGATGTCCCTCCTTCGCTCCACATATCATCGGCTGAGCCTGTATTGGCGAGAATATTTACGAACATGCTTTGTGATGCATATATACAAGGGCTTTTCAGATCAGAGACACCCACTATCACGAGATCCGGCATATTGCTCACCCTTATATTTGCTCCTACAAAGCTTGCCTCCGTGCCATAACCTGCCGATTTTGTCATCTGCTCATCGATTACCTTCTTCAGAACCATACTGTCTATGACTATTTCATTATCCGCCTCAGGAAGCCTGCCGTGTACGATGTTTGGCGCAGTCAGCTTACCGGCATCCGAAAGAGAGCCTTCTATGGACGCAAGCGAATTCCTTGTCTGCATGTAATCGTCAAAAGGCATTTCAAGTGCAACCTTTGAATCTCCCGGCAGCACATAATTGAAGTTCTCATTCTGCTCGTATTCCAGATATCTGTCCACGTTCACATTTTTGCTTATGACGCTTATATATGATTTGTCTGCTCCCACAAATTCATCATCCGTGATGTTCAGTACGCCGAAGATATTGCACACCGAATACGTTATGAACATGGCCGAAATCAGGAATCCCGCCAGCAGTATCTTCTTGATGGTGTTATAGCCTTTAACGGTCCTGAAACCGTTTCTGACAGGCTCAAATGGCTTCAGAATCGAACAGTATTTCCTCTCTCCCGATGCCCTGAGCATCTCAGGATCGAAGTTGCTGTCCAGAGCCTCCTCCATGGAAATATGCTTGTAGTTGTCATCTATAAGCTCCATGCCGGAATGCTCATCCACAACCTCTATCCTGTCGTTTTCATTTCTCGTTCTGATGTATATATTTCCGCTTTTGATTACTATATCCAGCGATACAGGACTGTTGCTGTCATTGTAGAAATCTATATTGTAGTTACCTGTCCTGAGTCTCTTGTGATCCTTGATGTCCTTGAGGTATATCTTGTTCTCCACCCTGTAGTCAAGATCATCCAGGTTCCTGTTCATCTCATCGGAAATTATCGCACCGTCTCTGATCTTTATGATCCTGGAAGCGTAGAAATCCGCCAGCTCTTCTTCATGAGTAACCAGGATCACCAGCTTATCTACGGAAATGGCTTTGATTATGTTCATTACCTCCAGGGTATTCCTGCTGTCCAGATTTCCAGTGGGCTCATCCGCTATAACGATGGCAGGATCCTTGACGATGGCCCTGGCTATACCTACCCTCTGGCGCTCTCCTCCCGAAAGCATGTTGGCATATCTGCCTCTATATCTGAACATGCCTACCTTCTTGAGTACATAATTGACCTTTTCCTCTATTTCCCTGCTGTCCTTGACGCCTGACATCCTCAGGGCTATGGCGACATTGTCGAAAACCGTCATGTTATCCACAAGATTGTAGTTCTGGAAGATGTAGCCGATATTCAGGTTCCTGATCTTGTCGGTCTTACCGGAGCTGCGCCCCGTGAGCTGCTGACCGTTGACGTAGACCTTGCCCCCATTGACCTTGTCGAGACCGCCTATCACGTTGAGAAGCGTGGTCTTTCCGCATCCGCTGGGACCCAGCAGAGCCACGAGCCCGCTGCTTTCCATATCGAGAGAAACATTCTTGATGACATGTATTTCATTCTGCTTTCTTCTGTTAAAAAACTTGTTGACATTATCCAGCTTTAACATCAGCGATCCCCCTCTCTAAATGTAGTCATGGCTGTCTTCCTGAAAAGATGCCCCGCAAACTTACCTGATATCAGGTATGCCATTATCAGTATTATTACATAGAGAACGACGTAATCCACCGCCTCCATGTACTGTATCAGATTTATGATGTACTCAACTCTTATTCCGCCCTCCTTGACAGCCAGTACAACTGCCAGAAACGCCGCATATGCCAGATTCACCACCAGCAGCATTTCCACGTCGAGGATCCTTCTGATCCTCTTCTTCGCCATACCCAGCATCCTGAGAATGGAAAAATAAGCTGAACGTGATCTCAATATGAGTCTGATGACGAAGTATGCGATGAAGAATATGGCTATGGTGAATACCACCGCCATAGGCACCCTTATTATTGTCTCAAGGCCATTGCCGAAGCTTATGAGAGTCTCCTTCAGAGGCAGTGTGGTGTATCCCATATTATTCAAGGCTGCGATGGTCTGCTCTATATCCCTGATGTTTTCCACATATACGGTAGCCTGATAATTTCCCTTTTTAAAGAGAGTATCGTAATCGGTCTGGCTCACATAAACCGTTCCGTTGTGGGTTTCGTAGTCCGACACTCCCGTCTTTGACGTAAAGTTCTTCTTGTTATATGTGTCTGCGATTTTCAGATCCACCGACTGCGTATAATACATGTTCTCCGCCGTCACCGTCATGTTCTGATTCTTGGCGCCCTTGTTTCCGTAGAAATTGTCAAGCTCCTCAGCCACCAGTGCCGTTCCCGCTGCCACATTGCTGTTTGGTATCACTCTGTAAAACGCATTGCCCGGCACATACGCCTGCTCCTTGCCGTTCATCATGCACTTGACCGTACTGCTGTAATTGTATATTTCCTCGCGCATAGTTGACATCAGCTCATCGGTCACATAGAGATTTCCGCTGTACATGGTGAAGTCGAATTCTTCCGACTGCGGCTTATATGCACAGCCTACCACCGTTACCGCCACATCCTTGTCCTCACCGAGACTTATGTGATACATCTTGTCTATAAGATCCCCGAAGGTCCCGTCGTTGAAATAGAAATCATCCTTTGGAGACATGAGAACGGCTTCATTCACAGCCTCCGGCATCCTGCCTGCCGCCAGCTTCCCATCAAAATCGCCTATCACCCTCGGATATGTCTCGAAGGAAAAATCTCCATTCTCTATATACATGCTGTTGTCCAGCATAAAATCATCCAGCACCACCGATTTCACATTGGCTACATTTCTCATGGCCATGAAATCGTCGCCTGTGAATTCTGAGCCGTCTGTTTTCTTGAGAACCATCCTGTCCTCGCTGTAGTTGAAAAAGTAATCGTTGAAGCCCAGCTTATCCTCCTCTGCCTGCTGATGCTGCAGCATCGTATACTGGGAGGTCACGCCGAACACCACGAAGATAAGCACCATGAACAACAGCAGAAACTTAGGAAGTATGTTAAAGGTGTTTCTGACGCCCAGCCTAATCATGGCGCCTGCGCCTATACCATCTCTTTCAGTCTTTCCATTTTTGACGTCCTGAGCAGACTTTTCTTTCTTCAAAGCCGCAGCTGCCTCCTCCGGC
>CAUDEQ010000068.1 GCA_958448635.1 uncultured Bacillota bacterium
TATACTCCGGAAACTCGTCGGCGATCATTTCGATGCCAACTAAAAAAGAATCCATCAGAAGCTGCGCATCTTCGTCCGGATCCTCTATTTCTATATCAACCCTTCCGGGAGACATATCGTATTTAATTTCATTGCCGGTCAGGGTCTCTAAAGACTCGACCAGCGTCTGTGTGAGGGCTGTCACGCCGGCGCACACAATGTCCTGTCCGTGCGGCGCATAATTTGCGTGCCCTCGTATTTTTACCCCGTCTGCGGACATCACGATCGTTATCATAAACACCCCGCCGCCTTAAATGCTGCAACTATTTTAGGAGCCTGAATCGCGAACCAGTCAACGATCTCCTCATTTCGAGCCCACTCACTATTGCTGTCAAGACCCGACTCAAACAAAAATGCATGTATAATTTCATGCCTTAGAACTTTCTTTTCAAAATCCTTGATTTTTTCAAAATTCATTGGATGCGAATGAATTTCTTCCAATACAATTTTTTTACTGTATGTTTCGCAATATCCATTTGCGCTTTCCAATTTCTGATCTTCGTTACTGTCGTGCTTTTCTATTTTGTAATTTACACCTAAAATATTAATCATCAACGCATCCTCCTAAAATGAACATAAAAAGACCCGGCGCCCGAAGGACAGCCGAGTACGTTCTCTAATATTATATCCCTGGAACAATATCTTTTACATTTTTCAAAGCCTCATGCACTTTTTTCATCATGGAGTTCTCTTGTAGATACTCAACTCCTGCCAATGTAACAGACATATCTTCTATAGGCGAAAATACCCTTCCTGATTTTGTTACACGATATGAAACACCTTTTACATATCCATTATCAATAAGCTCAATAATTATATCTGCCAAGTACCCTGATGGGATTCCCAGCCTTTCAGAGCTAATGGCTTCCGTATCTATTTTCTCTCCGGCTTTCTTTGCTTCATACAACTCTGTAAGTATCACATATATGATTTTAAACATATCATCTTTTGCCATTTTTTCTCTCCTATTTTCGCAAGAATGCACATACTAATTGACTTTTTTACACATAATGTTATAATATCGTTAAGATATCTTATAAGGAATTGTTCGCCGACCCCTTTTGGTCAGATGTACAATTCCTTATTCATTTTTCTCGAGCATATGTTTCTTCAATCTCTCCGTTTTTTATCAAGATAATATGATTTATAAACTTCATATGTGATGATTTGTAAATGCTATCTATTTGTCGTTTTATTTCTTTCATGCTTAATGGGCATTCGGAAACATCAAATATGAAATTATCTGATTGACGTTTTTTCTTCTGCAACATACCATACAGTACATTTTTCCCGCTTCCTTTTGGTGTTTTTAAATCATATCTTTCGCCATCAATAAGATAGTCGGGAGTTGAGATGTTCTGTGGATATGCCACCCTGGGAACCATTTGAACGTTGGCATTAAGTTTATTTGCAAGAAGCGTTGCAACCTCCAGTTCTTTTTCCGTGTAATCCAACACCACGTACTTGCCATCAACCTTATATGTACTGCCATTGTGCGTATAGCTACTTAGTTTTGATACGATCCCCTTTTTACTCTTTTTCGCCTTCCACTCCGCAAAACTCAGCCCATGGTCTTTGTAGCCGCTGAGCCATTCTTCATACGATTTGTCGTCTATGTAGGCAGCCGTCGAGCATCTGCACAGCGGGTGCATTGGCGGGGCATTTTCCCCGGGCATCATCTTGTCCACGTCGTAGTGACTGCCGTTTATGGCTTTACAAATCGAACAGACTTTATGGTCTGCAGCTGCAATGAACGTATATTGGTCAAAGCCGTTTCGGATAAACGACTGCTTTTGAGCTTCCGTCTGCACCCTGGCGAGTTCTGTCCTTAAGAGCCTCTCTGAATTGAATACCGAGGCATCAAATGCCTTCCGAAGCTGCCGGGCAAGCTCTCTGGGGTTTCTGCCCTGGACCAGCCCCGTCTGCAGGAGCTTGTCCAGCTCCGCCCTCAGGAGGTCCTGGTGTGTCCATATGCGCTCTGAAAACGTGGCGTTTTTAAACGATGCGTTCACGATGGCTTCCGCCATTTTAGCATTATCCAGTATCGTAAAACCGAGAATACCTGCTTGCCGCTGAAATTCTTCCAGCGTTCGCTCGGTCAACTTTTCGTCGTAGAATTGCTGCAGTTCATCGAATCCTGCCACCAGCTCCAGCCCGATCTGGGCTTTCAGCAGCTCCAGCCGGTTTACCTTCATGGTCAGGTTGTACAGTCTCATCTCATCATTGGCCTGCTTGGAGAAATTCTTTTCTTTTACATACTTCTTGGCCTTCCGGGAATACTCCTCCATATCCAGCTTGGATGCTCGTTTCTTCGCCTCCGCTATAGATATACCTTCCTTGCTGGCGTACTTGGCATAGAAGCTGTCAATTTCCTTCTGAACCTGATCCATGGTGTATTTATATATATCCTCGATTTCCTTCATGTACTCGGCCTCAGATTTGAGGTTTTGCTTCAAGTTCTCCGTTTCTCTTTCGGCCCAGTACTCTCTACTGCTCATTGTTGCCATCATAACCACCACTCATGATAAATTCCATGTTCCGGTTGGCGTTTTCCTGCTTCTCGGCGTCTATCTTTTCGATCTCATCGCGTACATTGTCCACTATGGAAAGGGCCTTAAGCTGCGTCTCCTGGCTTACTACATTCTCCAACTGGTTTGCAATCTGCGCCTCTTCCAGGACGTTCGCGGGAACGTTCTGTGTGAAATGATAGTGCAGCTTCATCCAGTCGTCCTTTTTCATGCCAGAAACGGGGTTTGAAAATATAAGCCTGTAACGACGATTCATACCGCTTGCGAACTTTCTCTCCTTGGTCTTTGCCAAATTGTTCATCGCCTGCAGTTTATATTTAAGGGCAATGCCGGAAGACGTCCCGAAATTCTCATCAGAAATATTCGCCACCATACTGATCTGGAATATGAGCCTTTCCAGCCTGTCTATTAGATTTTCCTGTGTAGTGTCTCCGTTCGGCTTTTCCAGAAATTCCACAATAAGTTTTTCTGTATCGCCGTCAAAATTTATGATCCTATCGTCCCTGACATGCTTCAACTCATCCTCGTCGAGCAATGTTCCGAGGATTTTCAGATAAGCGTCTGCGAAATAGTCCACGTCGTTCGCTTTCTCCGATACAGCCTTGTTATACGCATCTATCATGGTCAGTACCGGCTCAAATATCCCTATCGCTTCCTCGTTTTCCCGATATTCCACTGCCGGCACACCGTCAAAGCCGTGGACCCTTTCATCTTCCCATATCAGCTTGCCCCTCTGGGTAAAATACCTGACCTTGATCTTATCCGACACGCTGCCATGGAGCACATCATCATCGTCCTTATAAAGCCTTACGAAAAAACGCGGTTCCTCAATCACGGAGTCGTCATATATCATGAAGCTCTCGATCGGCGTCGTATACGTGATCCCTATATTGCCACGATCGTCCACGAAGTACATTTCATGCCCTTTGCCAAATATGCTACATGTCTTGGCAAGTTCAGCATTGTTGTCGTCCTGATCGTTGTACTGATCAAGCAGCTCGATATACTTAGCGACTTTGTCGTTTCCGTCATCAACGGTAATCTTTATGGGCTGTCCGATAAAATACCCATTCATCGTGTCAACGATATACTTGGCGAAATTCACCACTATCCTGTTGTCAGGTTTCCATGCAGGCTTCTTCTTTTCATGCAGGATCCTATAGTTGCTCCTGTACGCATCCTGAAGCTTTTTATACCGCGAGGTTACAAGCTGCGCATGCTGCTTCATAAATTCATTAAGCCTTTTATCGGTCAATTCCTTGCTATTACTCAGTCTGAACATTACAGCCCTCCCTTTATATTCCTGTTTAACCTCGGCGGAGCCTTCCTCTCTTGCTCTATTGAATAACGCAGCATAGCCATGGCATCATCCATAAACGGAACCGGCTCGTCGAGATATGTATTTGTTTTGTCGTCCTTTTTCCATTTCCATTGCTGGATCTCTTTTATCGTATTCACACAGCCCGGATGAATGTGGATCCGATGCTGTTTGAGATAGTCAATCTGTGCATGTACGCTGTTCGGCTCTTTCTTTACGCCTTTAGCCCTGTATCCTGCCTTCTGCCACATCTTGATTCGGTCGGGTTCTGCGGAATCACACCACATACGCAGTCCCTTGTTAAATTTGCCCGCCGCAAGTGCTATAATCTCCTCTGTGTCCATCTCATATACGTACAGTTCCCTGCACAGATACAAGTCTCCGTCTTTAAATCCGACCTCTCCGATGCAATTCGCGTGGTTGAACCCGAAGTCTTGTGCATTTACCATGTAATCGAATCGCTCAGGGCTCCTGTCAAATTCCTCGATTACGTAGTTTTTCAGTATCAGTCCGCCGATCTCGCCCCATTCGCCGAGCCCGTATATCTGGTATCCTTCCGGATCAACCTCTTTACGGCGCTCCATACGGCGGTAATAAGCCTCATCGATGAACCTGTTATCTCTGTAGGTCGAATGATGAATAAACACATCCGGATCCTGCCGGTCGAAGAACTGCTTCTTGATCCAGTGGTGCGCAGATACCGGATTGAACGTCATCCGGATCTGGTAGAACTGCCCTGGTGGAAGCTCGCCCCTGAGACGGTCATCTATAATCTCAAAGTCTGCCTGAGTCAGCTCTGTTGCTTCCTCGATCCAGACGTCAGTCAACTTGCCGCGTTTGAACGTTATGGACTTTAGCTTCTCGCGCTGCCGATCGTCATTGGTGCCCCTGAATATGATCTGATTACGGTTTAGTCGGCACTCCATAATCATGTTGCTGGCGTTTATTTTCCAGTACCGTTTATGCGAATCTCCGAACATACGAAAAATAGCACCTTGCAATTCTGCAAAAGTGCTATCCCTGTTTGTTACATCTGCCTTTCTGACACACACCAGATTTCGCCCGGGGTCCTGCATGAGACGCAGGATATAGTTCTGTGCCGTGTCCATGCTTTTTCCAGAGCCTGCAGACCCTTTCATCACGATATAGCGTTTCCGGCTCCTATCCACTTCTTTGAAACATGGGTTAGCCTTTAGCGTTATATTCATTAGGCATCATCTCCGTAGTCAATGGTGATGTTGATATCCATATCAGTGTCCATATCCACTTTATCCGTGAACAGCGCATATCGCTTTCCGAGGAGCTCCGCAGCTTTGAGCCGGTCTTTTTCTGACGGCCGCTTTTCCATAGTGCGGGCTTCACTCATTCCATCGCCTATGCCTTCCACGACTATCTCTTCAGAAGCGCTCTCGCCTCGCATAACAGATGTCAGATACTCCATCACTTCCTTTGCGTCGGCGGTTTTTTCGTCGTGGATTTCCGCAAGACGTTCGTCGATATATGCTTTAACCCTAACATTTCTTAACAGCCTCGCCGCTGCAGCAGATGCCGTATTATCATTTTTAACAGACGGATACGCCGCCTTGTAAGCCCGAGTGGCATTAAGGTCTATAAGATATTCTTCCGCAAATAACTTCTGTTTTTCCGTCATCGCCACCAGGCTCACCTCCTTTTTGTTTATCCTCCTCCAACTCCTACCAAAAAACTCCCTTCCGGGAGCTTTTCGGTGACTCATATCTAACAAAGGAGGACAATCATGAACATTACCATCGCTATCCTTTTTACCCAATACAAGTATAGCACATGTAAAAAGTATCATTCAGTATCAGATTGTCTCGATTTCCAGAAAATTCTAAGGCGCCTTTTTATAGTTATTACACTATACCCCAGCTCATCGGCGATCTGTTCCTGTGTAAGCCCATTTATGTACTGCAGCCTTAGGATGTCCCGAAGCTCCGGATCGTCCACAGAGCAAAGCCAATCTTCCAGGTATGCTATCTCCTCTTGTATCTGATTAAGTTTGTCGTACAGTTTCTGCCGAACATCGACATACGACGAATCCCCATAGCCACTTATACTTATGGTATGGGGATAGCCTGTTTTATAATCTTTTGTAGAATCCACTACTTGCTCTTTCGGAAAGCAAATCATATCTATGTATTGACCCTGCAAGTGCTCCGCCTCTTTGATCAGTGCTCTCAGTTTTTTCAGTCTCGATTTTTTCATTTCTTCCCTCGTCTGATTCCCGTATGTTCCCTATTCCCCTCTGAATCTACTTCTATGCAAGCTATACAGGTTTCACATTTTTTATTGCATCTTGGTTGCTCCCATCTTTCTCCTCCGCAAGTTTTGCCTGACGCCATTCACGAGAACTTTTTCCTTCTTCCGACCAACTCGTTGCTCCATTATACCAAGCAGTCACTACTCCGTTTTTAAACTTGGCAAAGTACCTCTTGTGCCATTTTTCTTTTTCCGTATCTCTTACCAGTATCGGAGTATCTACGGCTACCTTGCTCCAGTCGACTTCGGGCTCTTTATATTCTTCTTCCAACCACAGCAGCATTATTAAAGCAACAGGTGCAAGGTAATGACCGTCTGCTTGTATATTGTACTCTGGTGCAACATGTTTATCGAAAAAAGCATTCATATGGCATCCATATAAAGCTTCATCACTCATATCATCCCTAATAGCATTTAATAATTCATCTTTATACTTATCTATGTTTTTCATTTTGTTCCTCCGTAAGCCAGTATTTTCTTTTGCAGTTGTTGCAACCGTCAATATCACCGAATGCCTCGCATATCAGGGTTTCATCAAAACCTGTTGGACAAAAAATTAATACACCCTCTTCTACTTTAGCATTCGGAAACATCTTCAAAAACTCGCTCTGCCGCGTCTTCTTCGGGTGTTCCGCCGACCATTTTTCGACGATAGCAACGGCTTCTTCTTCATAGTGTCTGTCAAAACAATTAATGTTGTCAGTATTATTAATTTTATCCAACGGACAATCCCCACATTTTTTCAGGGAATCGCACATTCTTGTTTTTACTCTTAAATATTCAACCGCGTCCATTACTCTTCCTCCGTTCTCATATTCCACTACCAACCGAAAATACAATATCCATCCATTAGCCCATACTCTGGGCAGTCTTTTAACACATACTTAATTCCAACCGTTATTTCATTTCCGGTATATTCAGTTCCCGTCCATTCTTTCAAGGTCACAACGTCGCCCGCTTTGTAGTCTCTGTCGTTTTTTCTCAGTTCAAACCTCTTTACGCCCCCATGTGGCGTAACGACAAGTTCAAAATACTCGGGTAATATTTTAATTTCATGCTTATTCATTTATCTTCTCCTTCCCACGGTTCCGACGGCTCCTTCCATGCTATAACATCAATAGCCAGTCCCGTAACTGGGCTATGCCAATATCCATTCATGTAGTATCCCACACCTCTCATTCCGCCTCTAAATGTTACTTCAACATCAGTAATTTCGTCTTCCGGCAGCCTCTCACTGCACGGTATCCATTCCCCGACTTTCGGCATTTTCTGGACGTATTTAATAATTTCGTCAATCAGTCCCGTTTGGGGTTCGTAATATATACCTTGTTCGTCGAATACCGACTTGTATTCTTCCTCGCGCTCATGAAACCCTTGCAATACTTTAAGTAGTTTCTTCTCGTCTATCATTTTTATCTCTCCCGCAACATCATTAACTCCACTTGATCTATCACTAAATCTATCGCCGAACGCATCGCCTGAAATCTACGTCCGACTTCGCCCTCGAAAGATGCTTCGACACTCCAGTTTTCTTTTCGCATTTCAAGCCATTCCATCAGTTCCGCACCGCTTATTTTTACATCTATCATGTTAACCTCCTTGCTATTTCATATATCACATTAACCGTCACGCTGTTTCCAGCCTGCTTATATAACTGGCTGTCGCTGTTTCCAGCGGCGGCGCGGTCAAAATAATCATCCGGGAATCCTTGCAATCGGAAGCATTCGCGCGGTGTTAATTTACGGATTCTATATCCATCTAAAACACCTTGAGCACAAGTCGCCTCTTTTATCATCACTCCGTGCCTGTCCTGCCCTGTAAGTGTAAACATCGGCTCGCCGTTTTCTTTGAATCTCCTGCCATTCTGGCGTTTTTCTACCCTGTCCGGTGTCAATACTGGAACGGCATACAGACCTGTCTTTGCGCCCATGCCACCGCCTTGGCTTCCCAGCGTGACGCTTAATCCTTCGGGGTCGTAGACTCTTTGCCCCTGGCTTCCGCCGATGATCTGTTTAATCTGTGCAGGCTGTTCGCTTTCAGTAACATACGTTCCGACCCCTTGCGATTCTCCAGTTCGCGTGGTAATGGTATTTGCTGTTTGTCGCGAAAACCCAGCAGATGTGCGGTCGCTTTTTCTGATAGGAAATACTTTTCGTCCACTTCGTCCTCTAAGATGTCCAATAATGAACACTCTTTCCCTGTTCTGGGGCACTCCAAAGTTTGCGCTGTTAAGCACCTGCCATTCGACATCATACCCCAGCTCGTCCATGGTGCTGATGATGATTCCGAACGTTTGCCCCTCCTCGTGGTTAAGAAGTCCTTTAACATTTTCGGCGAAAAGAACACGAGGCTTTCGCTCTTTAGCCAACCGCATGACTTCAAAAAACAAAGTTCCTCGAGTATCTTCGAAGCCTCGTCGGTTTCCAGCAATACTGAAAGCCTGGCATGGAAATCCGAAGCAGTAGCAGTCAGCTTCTGGAAGCTCTTCGGGCTTAACTCTTGTAATGTCATTTGCAAACCATTCACCTTCTTTCACGTCGTGCATCGCCCTATAGCTTTTATCGGCGAATTTATCGATCTCGCAGTGCCCGACGCATTCATGTCCTGCCATTTCCATTCCCAATCTAAAACCGCCAATTCCTGAGAAGAAATCCAGAAATTTCATCTTGCCACCCTCTCACCACTCACATGGCTCACAGAAATTTGGAGCAAACATCTTCTGCCACATCATCTGCAATAAACCCGAGCGGTACTGTGTACCCTTTAATGCCATATCGTTTTGCAATGTTGCGCTCTATGGCACAGCCATCAAACTTATCCCCCGCAATGCCTATAAAATAATCCGCATCAGCCAACATCTTTATGGACTCTCCCAGATACCATATACGGTTATGTTTAGTCTTTGGTGCGTGGTCTGGTATATAGCTCTCTATCACTTCCAGCTCCTCATCGAATATTGCTTCTGCTATTTTGTGCATCTTCTCCATGCTCCTCCTGATGTTTTCCTCAGTTCTTCCTGTCATCGGGCAGCTTATAAATAACTTTTTCATCTTTGCTCCTCCTGTATATCCATCATGTCAGAAATCTCCTCTTGTACTTCGTCCAGATTCCTATCTGTAATTAGTATCGTCCGCTCGCTCAGCTGGTTTATGTACCCCTGCGTAGTCACGATTCGCACCTCGCCGTTGTCCCATATTTCAGTCGTATAAACCTCACCAGCACGGACACCTTCGCTTACAGGCTCGATCACCGTCACGTTTTTTTCTACAGGCTCAGGCTCTTGCTCTGCAAGACCCAGCCCAAAGCCAACCCAAAAGGCTGTCAACACGGTTACTGCGGCGGCTATGCAGAGGCATGTCCTTGTTAGTTTTTTCATATCGTCTCCCATGATGATTCTACAAATTCTCCATTTTTCAATTCGTAAAAAGTATCTGCCTTTATATTTTCACCATCTACTTTTGCGGATTTTACGTCTACTATGTGCCATTCTCCACGCTCATCTCGTTTCCATTCCGCCAAAACTATGTAACACCCCAACGCGCCCTTTGCCCTTCCTTCTATACCTGTGGCAACGGCGCATGATTCTTTGCCTTCAACCGTCGCTGCGCTCCGGTTGCCGGTGTTCGTCGCTGCGCTCTGGTCGCCTGTGTTCGTCGCTGCGCTCCAGTCGCCTGTGTTCGTCGCTGCGCTCTGGTCGCCTGTGTTCGTCGCTGCGCTTCGGTCGCCTGTGTTTGTCGCTGCGCTCCGGTAGCCGGTGTTTGTCGCTGCGCTCCAGTCGCCTGTGTTTGTCGCTGCGCTCCGGTAGCCGGTGTTTGCCGCTGCGCTCCGGTAGCCGGTGTTCGTCGCTGCGCTCCGGTAGCCGGTGTTTGTGGTTGCCGAATAATCGCCGGTGTTTGTGGCTGCGCTTCGGTCGCCTGTGTTTGTCGCTGCGCTTCGGTCGCCTGTGTTTGTCGCTGCGCTTCGGTTG
>CAUDEQ010000069.1 GCA_958448635.1 uncultured Bacillota bacterium
CACATTTAAATATTTTACAAATTCATACTTGATTTTTCATAGCTGGTCTCCTTTTTAATATGAATCCTTTATGTCTGAATCTCTGTTGGATATACGATTTTCAAGACCTGCTTAGCTTTCGATGAATTCCTCCTTGCCTTCACCGCAGTCAGGACAGATCCATTCCTCAGGCAGTGCCTCAAACAATGTTCCCGGAGAAATTCCTCCCTCAGGATCTCCCACAGCCGGGTCGTATTCATATCCGCAGCCCTGGCATACGTGGAGCTTCCATGGTGGAGCCTCCTTCTTAGGCGTTGCCTTTCTCATCTTCTGCATAGGCGGTGCCGGCTTCTTAGGTTCTCCGTTATCCAGCGCCTTTGTGAGAAGCGGCAGGATTTCCATAACATCTCCCACGATGCCGTAGTCCGCATTCTTGAATATAGGCGCATTCTTATTCTTATTGATGGCGACGATGGTAGTCGCTCCCTTTATTCCCTTAAGGTGCTGTCCTGCTCCGGAAATACCGCATGCTATATACAGATTTCCGTTGAACTTCTGGCCGGACATTCCCACGTATCTGTCAAGAGGCAGATACTTGAGCGTCTCCGCTACAGGTCTCGATGAGCCTACTGCGGCTCCGGCCTGTACTGCCAGCTCTTCTATCAGCTTCATATTCTTCTTGTCGCCTATGCCCTTTCCTGCGCTGACAACTCTGTCTGCCAGAGCTATAGGCGTATCGATATCTATTCCCACGGTGAAATCAAATCCGTCGTTTTTGAGAGCCTCCACAAGGGCATTTACCTTTTCCTCTCCGCTGCCTTCGGCGAACATCACCTTTTTTCTGTGACCGGTGATAGGACCCTTCGGCTTGAGGCTGCCGCCCTGCTGCTTAGGCGCCTTTCCCAGAAGATGGGAAGCTATAACGACTCTCTGGATTTCGTTGGTTCCTTCGTAAATCGTAGTGATCTTGGCGTCTCTGTATGCTCTTTCCACTTCCATTCCCTTGAGGAAGCCGTTTCCTCCGTGGATCTGGAGGGCGTCGTTTACTACCTCGAGGCATATGTCGGAAGCATACTGCTTGGCCATTGCACTTTCCATACCGTAAGGCTCGTGAGCCTCCTTCAGCTCAGCCGAGCTGTACACGAGGAATCTTGCAGCCCTTATCTTAGTCGCCATATCTGCTATCTTAAATGAGTTTATCTGCTGGAAGGCAATAGGCATTCCGAACTGCTCTCTCTCCTTGGCGTATTCGATGGCTCTTTCCATTGCTCCCTGCGCTATACCGAGAGCCTGAGCTGCTATACCGATACGTCCTCCGTCCAGCGTACTCATGGCGATCTTGAAGCCTTCACCTTCCTTGCCCAGCAGATTTTCCTTAGGAACCTTCACGTCGTTGAAGATCAGCTCTGCCGTCGTGGATGAGCGTATACCCATCTTGTCGTAGTGATCGCCGAACTCAAAGCCTTCCCAGCCTTTTTCCACGATAAATGCGCTGATGCCTCTCGTGCCTATTCCCGGTGTCGTTACCGCAAACACCACATAGGTATCCGCCTTAGGCGCATTTGTTATGAATATCTTTCCTCCGTTGAGAACATAGTGATCTCCCTGAAGCACTGCAGTGGTTTCAGTTCCGCCTGCATCACTTCCTGCATTGGGCTCTGTAAGTCCGAATGCACCTATCTTTTCGCCCTTTGCCAGAGGTACCAGATACTTCTTTTTCTGTTCGTCCGTACCGAAAGCAAATATCGGATATGTGCCCAGAGACACGTGAGCCGAAAGTATTACTCCTGCTCCTCCGTCAACTCTTGCCAGCTCTTCTACAGCTATGGCGTATGTCAGGATATCCTCTCCTGCGCCGCCCCACTCCTTAGGAAACGGCAATCCCATAACTCCCATCTTTGCCAGCTTCTTTACTGCGTCATCCGGGAATTCATTGTTCTGATCCAGCATGAACGCAATCGGCTTGATTTCCGCTTCAGCGAATTCTCTTATCTTCGCTCTGAATTCTTCATGCTTATCCGTAGTTCTGAATAACATGCACATACCTCCCTCATAATCCTTTTTTCCGGTTATATCGGTTTATATTCGGTCTGAATTGTCAGAAAACTTGTGTTGATGATATACTATACTATTTTTATCCACTTGTAAAAGCTTTTTTTGTTTGTTTTAAAAAAAGAACATCTTTTACCTGTTTTATCCAGTATTCTCATACTCATGCTCCGACTTCAGACTCTGCAGTATTCCATTGCGATTTTCCTCCTGCATCATTGCGAAAAATGTCCCAACACCTCCTGTATCACCCTGAGCGCCGCCCATGATGTAATATTATTGACGTCCAGCTCCGGCGCCACCTCCACGATATCCATGGCCTTTACCGGAAGCTCTTCCATTATCATGCTGAACAGCTGTATAAGCTGAAGGCTGGTGAGACCTCCCGGCTGCGGCGTGCCTGTACCCGGTGCAAAGGCAGGGTCCAGCACATCTATGTCCAGCGTCAAATACAGCGCATCGTAACCGCTGAACCTTTCTTTTATCCTTTCATATACGGCTTCAACTCCTATTTTGTGGAATTCCTTCGCTTTTATTACCGATATGCCGGGGTTTTTCTTCAAGGCTTCCAGCTCCCAAACTTCCGCAACGCGTATTCCCACAAAGAACAGGTCTTCTCCCGAAATGACATTTTCCAGGCTCCTGGCTTCAGTGCATGCGTGGGACCATTTGTGGCCGTCGTATTCATCGCATAGATCGTAATGGGCATCGAAATGGATAACCCCTATTTTCGCAGCGTTATTCAGCTCTCGCTGATACTTCCCGAAGGCCTCGTGAAGAGGAATGGTGACCGAGTGGTCTCCGCCGAGAAAAATGCAAAAGCCTCCGTATTTCATCAGCTCATACGCTTCCTTTGATACTCTCTGGAAATATCTTTCCCAGTTGAGATCCACAGGAATATCTCCTATATCGTACAGCAGCCCGTTCCTTATGATGACATCATCCTCCGTCACATCCGACATGTCCACCGACAGCTCCCTCATGACCTCCGGGCCCTTTGCAGCGCCCTTGCTGAGACTCACGGCATTATCAAAGGGTATGCCCATGATATGGATCTTCGCCTCCTCCTTTGAGCGTGAACCCCATCTCGCCCATGAGTCATTAAGCAATCTTGAATTTTCAAACATAAAAACCTCCTTAGAAAAAAAACCATGGGCATAGGCCCATGGCAAATATATCATACCCTCAGTTCAGGGTCTTCCATCTTCAGCTTTCCTTCTCTTATGGCGTCAACGATCTCTCCTATGACCTCATGCTCCGAAAAGTGGTATTTCTTTCCTTCTATTTCGATGTAATCCTCATGGCCCTTTCCCAGAGTGATGATCATGTCGCCCTTTCTCGCATGGGTGATGGCATACTCCAGCGCCTTTCTTCTGTCCTCGATCTCGATATAGCTGCCATTGCTTCTGTCAAGACCTACCTTTATGTCGTTATTGATGTCCGACACCTTCTCGAATCTCGGATTATCACCGGTGATTATGCAAAGATCTGCCAGTTCTCCTGCCACCTCGCCTATATCGTAACGTCTCACCTTTGATCTGTTGCCTCCACAGCCGAAGATAGCCACAAGTCGCGGCGGATCATACTGCCTGAGGGTTTCAAGCACGCTCCTGGTGCTTACGGCGTTATGGGCATAATCTATTATTACGCTGAAATCTACGGACACGGGAATCATTTCCACCCTGCCCTTCACCTGCACCTTTGCAAGTCCCTTCAGGATATCTCCTTCATCTATTCCCAGCAGGCTGCATACTGCCATGGTCGTCAACGCATTGTATACTGAAAAATACCCCGGAATATGGATTACCGCTTCGCAGTTCATCAGACCCGAAGCCCTGAAGGACATGCCGAGCTTTCCATCTTCGTTGAGGAAGCGTATATCCGATGCTGCCAGATCAGCCTCCCCTTCTGCCGAAAAGGTTACAATATCGCATGTATGGCCTCTCAGCACCTCCTCCGTATACTCATCATCGATGTTAACTATACCTGTCCTGCACTGACGGAACAGCATGCTCTTGCACTGAAGATACTCGTCAAAATCAGCATGCTCTGCCGGACCTATATGGTCCGGAGAAAGATTGGTGAATACTCCGTAATCAAAGGTGATGCCTGCAGTTCTGTCCAGCTTGAAGCCCTGAGATGACACCTCCATCACCACGTATTCACATCCTGCCTCCACCATTTTCGCCATATGCTTGTGGATCTCATAGGATTCGGGAGTCGTGTTCTTCGCAGGTATGGATTCATCGCCTGTAACTATGGCGATGGTACCTATGAGCCCTGCCTTCCTCCCCGCCTGTCTAAGAACATCGTTTATAATGTATGTGGTGGTGGTCTTTCCCTTGGTTCCCGTGAGGCCTATGGTTGTAAGCTTCTCAGCAGGGTAGTCGAAGTAGGCGGCAGACATCAGTGCCAGCGCCCGTCTCGATGACTCCACCATTATCACCGTAATATCTTCAGGAATGGCTTCCGCCTCTTCACATCGTTCAACTACGATGACCGATGCGCCCTTTTCAATGGCATCGGGAATGTACTTATGTCCGTCTGTCACCGCTCCCGGCATGCATACGAACATCGTTCCCTCCTCCAGCCTTCTTGAATCGTATATGATATCCCTGACTTCAGTATCCATGCTGCCCTGAATAAGCCGGTATTCTGTCTTTTCACAAAGCTTTTTTAATATCATATCTTACCTCTCTTTACGTTATATATCCTTCGAAGTCATATCAGTTGAAATCATGCCAATTAAGGTGTCCTGTATGTACACGGAAGTCCCACAACGCATTTTCCGCACACCTCGGAGCCCACATTTTCAGCGTTATAATCATTCACGGCAGCATCATCATCGCCCGGCGCTCCTGCAGCGAATCCATCGTACTTCCCGGCCTCCTGCCCTGACGTATACGAGCTTCCGAACTGTGTATATACTTCGGCGTTTTTCAGACACTGGCTGTAGCATTTATGCCTGTCGAAGCCCTCCTCGGAAATGGCTCCCGTAGGGCACCTCATCATACATGCTCTGCAGCTTCCGTTTCTTTTATAGAGACATGCTTCCTCAGTCTTCGGCTCATCAGGTTCCAGAGCCATATTTGTCACTATGGTGCTGTACCTGCCGCTGCAGCCCTTTTCGGTTATGAGCATATTGTTCAGCCCGAAGGTACCCAGACCTGCCGCATATGCCAGATGTCTCACCGACCAGTGGCTCATCACCTCGTCCCTGTAGAATATTCCTGCCTCAGAAGCCACCTGAGCTTCGTACCCCATACTGCGGATCACCTCCGTAATATGGTCGTTGAGCCTTGTAAACATGCTGTTGGTCAGCTCGTAGCACTCCGCCCACTGAGGTGAAGCGAGCTCCTTTCCGAATCCTCTGTTGGTCTTTGCCACCCATTTGTTGAAGGGTACGAAATACACGATGACGATCCTGGCATCAGCCATCACATCCTCCGGCATCTGGTGGGCCGGGTGCACGATCCTGCGAAGCTCCCTTATGTATGGGCTTTTCACATCTGCAAAACCCACCAGCGGCTCCTGCCACAGTCCTGCCGGCGCATCGTCTCCGTCCTCTGCCGATGTGACAGTAGGTCTGTCCTCTGCAACAAATCTCCTTATTTCTTCTGTTATTATCTCTTTATATCTTATTTCCATCATTATCCCGACTCCTCGATTTTACGGTCTCAGCAGGCCGCACACCAATACGAAATACGGAGGCAGCTTGCCTTCCTCCATCCACATAAGCTCAATCTTCATCAGCCTGCTGCAGGTCAGCCCCACATTGCCTCCCAGGGATTCTATGGAATGTCTCATTTTTTCAGGAAAGCGGCATGGCATGCCCTCCAATCTTGTGCATTGATTTTTGCAAATAATGCAGCTTCCTGCCGACAAGCTCATGCTGCCCGGAAGCTCCTCTTCCTTACGATATAGCTCCTGCGACAGCTCCTCCTTTACCTTCATCATGGAGCCCTGCAGTATTTCCTTCTTCTCCTCGTCAGTAAGCCTCCTGCCTGTCAGCTCTTCGTTGAATATTATCTTGATGGCTGTCAGCTCCAGGCTGCTGTATTCTTTCCAGAAGTCTATGACATCAAAATCATATGGCGGACATGCCCACTGCTTTTCATAATTGGGGCATGCCTTGCATGCTTCAAGGAAGCCTTCCACATCGACGTATTCCTCAAGATACTGCTCCACGGAAATTTCAGCTTCATATCTCTCCGTCGTGTACATCAGCCCATCGTTTCCCTGCATATTTCCTCCAACCTTTCGTATGCAATAGTCTCATCGCATTCATCCATCATTACAACTATTATATCGCCTGCCTGAAGGCGTGTGCTTCCTCCCGGAATTATCTCCGAATCTCCCCTCTGAATCGACACCAGAAGGCATCTTTCAGGCCAGCTTATCTCGCTCACCAGCTTTCCGTCGGCCGGCGAGCTGTTACGGATACCGTACTCAGCAAGCACCTTCTGACTGCCTTTTCGTCTGCTGCCTGATGGATTCTTTGCTTTCTCCGATAATCCTGAGGCTTTTTCCTGAAGGCGTTCAAGAAGACTGTCGTATATCGGCTGCGAGCCCAACAACGAAGCCACTATGTACGCAACGGTGGAAACCACCGACAGCGACAGCAGCTGATTCAGCGAGCCTGTCATCTCAAATATCAGCACGATTCCCGTGATGGGAGCTCTGACGATTGCCGAAAAATACCCTGCCATGGCCAACGCCACGAAATTGTTTATGTAAAGGGCGTCCATTCCCGTCAGCTCCACCGCAGTCATTCCGAAGGCTCCGCCTATCAGCGAGCCCAGCACAAGCAAAGGGAAAAATATGCCTCCCGGTGCCCCTGAGCCGAAACTCACGGCGGAAAAGAGAAAACGTCCTATAAACACAAGCGCTATCGTACTCAGCACCATTTCTCCCGATGCAACGCTTTCCACGATGGAATGTCCGCTGCCCAGCAGAGACGGAAATGTAAAGCCCAGTACTCCCGCACATAGAAACGGTACTGCCAGCTTTGCATATTCGTTAAGCCCGGCGCTTTTAAAGAGCTTTAGCTTACCATATGCCCACTGGGATTTCAGGGTAAACCAGTTGTAAAACGCCCCCATTGCCCCCAGAGCTGCTCCCAGCAGCACTATTAACCAGTAATATCCCATGGGAATAGCCTGCGATATCTCGAAGCTGAATACAGCATCGACGCCCAATATTACAGAGCAAAGGAAGTCCGCCGTTATGGATGCCGTCATCACCGACAGCAGGACTGAAACGCTGAAATTCTTATGTATTTCCTCGATGGAGAACATCACTCCTGCCAGAGGTGCATGAAATGCCGCCGCAAGCCCTGCGCTGGCTCCGCATGTCAGCAGAAATCTCTCCTCTGTCCTGCCTCGATCCAGTATCCTGGATATGCCCTTTCCCGTCATGGCGCCTATCTGTATCGACGGTCCCTCACGGCCAAGAGCCAGTCCGCCGAATATGCATAAAAATCCGCCTGCGAATTTTGCTGCCAGAACTCTCCACCAGCACTGGTCAAACCTGCCTGTCATTTCCCCCTTGAGCTGCGGTATACCGCTTCCCGATATCATGGGCTCGAAGCTGACAAGACGGCTGACAAGCCATGCCATTGCAAGCAGTATTACAAACCAGCCTGCCATGTAGGCAGCGCTTCTTCCTGCAAATTCCAGAGCCTCCGTCAGCCATGCTCCCGCATATTCCAGCGCCACTCGGTACAGCAGAACCACAAGTCCTGCTGCCGCTCCCACCAGAAGCCCTTCTCCTATCAATATTATCTGAAACCTTTCGGCACGCCTTATGGTGCCGGGAATGTCGTTTTTCACTTATGCCTCCATTTCGTCATATTAAGTATATCCTATTTCCCATTTATTTTATAGGTGTTTTTATCCTTATTTGCATGAAACCCCTCCTCAGGACGGCATTTTTCGTTTATTATATTACCATGAAGAAGAATAACACATCGAAGAAAAACAATATATCGAACAATATAATATATGACGTTATCATCGTCGGAGCGGGAGCCTCCGGGCTTTTCTGCGGTGCGGCAGCAGAGCCAAACGATGATGGGTTCGGGACCGATGCCTACGGGCTTTCTCCTGACATGGCGGCAGAGCCAAACGGCGGGACATGCGAGACTGAGAAAACCCGCAGCCTTTGCATCGATGACAGCAGCCGCACTTCAATCCCTTCCTTCAGGAGTCTCATTCTTGAGAAAACCTCATGCGCCGGAACTAAGCTTCTCATGAGCGGCAGCGGACAATGCAACATAACTCATGACGGCTCCATCAAGGACTTCGTTTCCTGCTACGGTGAAAATGGTAAAAAAATAAGAAGCTGCATCTACAGACACAGCAATCTTTCGCTGATGAAATTTCTCAGAGACAACGGTGTTGAGCTTTTCATACGCGAGGACGGCAAGGTATTCCCCGCTTCCATGGATGCACACGAAGTGCTTTACATGCTGCTGCGAAGGATCAAAAGCAACGGCTTTGAAATCAGATACAGCTCCCCTGTTACCGGAATAAAAAAGGTGTCATGCGATGGCGGACACCATGGTGAGCTATGGCTTGTGAGCAGCGGCGACACGATCTACACGGCCCGCAATGTTATCATTGCCACGGGAGGCTGCTCCTACCCGTCAACAGGCTCCGACGGCTCGATGTTCCCCGTGCTCTCACGCGATCTCGACATAGAGATAACCTCCCTCAGACCTGCACTTTCATCCATACAGGTGCAGGACTATCCTTATGCAGAGCTGTCCGGCATCTCCCATAAAAACGCCCATGTATCCATATGGCACGACGGCAGGAAAACCGCCGAAGCATGCGATGACCTGCTCTTTACACATCGCGACATGTCAGGACCTGCCGTGATAAACATCTCAAAATACGCCCTGCAGAATGACATACTGAAGGTGAACTATATCTTCCCCGTCAACTACCATGAAGCCCTGGACAGGCTTAAGTCAGCCTCCAACGGCTCAAAGGCAGGGCTTGTGAGCATCATTTCATCCGAATTCAATCTTCCGAAGCGTTTCTGCAGGATCCTGACAGAGCGCAGCGGCGAAGCTCTGAAGGCCATCGCAAGAAGCCTTACGGAGGATCAGTTCATCATAGCCTCCGTTTCCGGCTTCAACAGAGCCATGGCAACTGCAGGAGGTATCTGCCTCGATCAAATCAACACCTCATGCTTCAGCTTCAAAGCATACCCTTCCCTCTATGCCGTAGGTGAAGCCCTCGATGTGGACGGCATGACGGGAGGCTACAATCTGCAGTTTGCATACTCCTCGGCCATGGCCGCCATGGGCGATATAATGGCGAAGAAGTGACGACTGCAGTTTTGCAGGCAGGCTGTCGGGAGCATCAGCGGCTGATAGGGCTTATAAGTATCAGCACGAGATTTCCGGCGACAGCCCACAATTCCACGATTCTGCTTACCCTTGCCGCAATTTGTGGAATTCCATCAATACAGCATGGTGAAATATGTCTATTTTCCACAGATACATAAAAGCACATAATCAATCCGTGGAATTTCATGCTGTTTTTCCTTGTCTCAGATGCCGTTTTCCAAAAGGCTCTTGTCTGAAGCATGTATCTGTGGAAAAAAATGCAATTTTCTTCTGTTATTTCCACATATCAATCTCATATAAAATTCACCTGTGGAATCAGGCTCAATGGACATGCTGTTTTTTATTGATTTTCCACACATTAAGGTGCTTGTACCATTGAGATGTGGAATTCCATCAATACAGCATGGTGAAATATGTCTATTTTCCACAGATACGACTAGCGGCAGCATATAGCTGTGGAATTTCACTATACGCTGCCGCTTTACATTTTACATTACGCTGCCGCTTT
>CAUDEQ010000070.1 GCA_958448635.1 uncultured Bacillota bacterium
GGCGGATTCGGGACTTTCACCCGTTAGAAACGTGCGCCGCCAGGCGCACAACCAAAAAGGGCTGCCGCATCAAATGCGGCAGCCCTTTTTATAAAATAAATCACAGCAGCTCCATTACATCCGCCTGACTGCATTTGCACATTTTCTTTACATTTCCCTCATCATCCACATGGCTGCAGGCTCCGCAGACACCTTCTCCGCAGCACATATGAAAGTTGTTGGAAAATATCAGCCTGTCTGCAGGCACCTCCATCTGCTCAGCTGTCTTTTTTATATAATAGTCGGAAGCCAGTATTGCCACCCGGCTGTAATCAGCAGCACGTATGATCCTGCTGCCGAATTTAATGATTCCTTTCTCCGCACTTTCCATTTCCGCCAGAGACGCCATCATTATGTCGGGAGAATTTTCATCCCCCTCAAAGCGTCCTACGATATCTCCTATGAATTCTGCATTGATCTTTTCAGAGTCAATTACCATATCCACATGATTTTTCCCTCGCAGGCGTTCCAGCAGGTTGGCCGCAGGAGAAATGCCGATGCCCTTCGTTATAATCAGCCACCTGCCCTTTTCATCATCGAAGGCTTTGGCTCCTGCGCCTCCACCCAGCAGGCCGCTTCTGTATATCCCGCGCATGTACACCTCCCCCTCTGCTTCTGCGAGAGCCACGGTCTTTGCGGAAACAGCCTTTATGCCGAAGGCAAGGAGTCCTCTATGCATGTCTGCTCTCATTACGGACACGGGTACAGAAAACATCTCCCTCTCGTCGCCCTTGAGAAACACGAAGGAGCCCGGCTCTGCCGCATTGAGCGCCATACCCCTGTCCACCTCCACGGTCATGGTCAGCAGATCGTCATCATACCGCTTTTTTAATATTATCGGCACCTTTATATATTTTCTCTCGTTCCTTACGATACCGTCATTCTGCATGAATTCATTGTATATACAAAGTCCGCACCAGCTGCATTCGCATTTTTCCTTTCCCGCCAGCCTGCTGCAGATCAGACAGCTCCCTGTCTCGGCAAGGGGACATGGACAATTGGCACTTCCTGCATCGACGCATATCTCATTCATGTATTTCATCATCTTCCTCCCGAAATTCATCATATATTATTGATATGCTTTTCGGGAATAAAGGTGTTTATTTTGTACGGCTGTATCCGTAATCCATCAATCTGTAGGCATCGTTGAACCAGTCGGGAGCGCTCATCACCACACAGATCATGCTCCTCCTGCCTCTCTTGGACGATGCCACCAGAGTCCTTCCCGAGCCGGAGGTATATCCTATCTTCATTCCGTTTCCGCCCCGGTACTCGTAAATGGTCTTGTTTTTATTTCTAAAATCTACGTAGCTATTATCCTCCCGTTCTGCCGTCCGGCTTTCCGCAGCCACGATTTTTCTGAAGGCCGGATCCTTTGACGCTTCAAGACTTATGATAGCCATATCCCTCGCAGTGGTGTAGTGGTTTTCATCGAACAGCCCATTGGGATTGGCAAAATGAGTATTGCTGCATCCCAGCTGCTGTGCGCGACGGTTCATCATGCCTACGAAATTCTTCTGACTGCCGCCGATTATCTCCGCCAGAGCAACGGCCGCATCGTTTCCGGACACCAGCATCAGCCCGTAAAGGAGGTCTTCGATGGATATTTTCTCACCTGCCCTGAGGTAAATCGATGAGCCCTCTATCCCCTGAGCGCAAGCCGGAACCTCCACCAGCTGATCCATCGGACTGTTGTTTTCCCTGAGAGTCTCTATGGTTATCAGCGCTGTCATTATTTTAGTCGTGCTGGCAGGATATGCACGCTCATCGGCATTTTTTTCGTACAGCACCCTTCCGCTGCTTCCATCTATCAGTATAGCCTGACCTGCCGAGATCCCCACCTCTGATGCAGAGGTATCGGACACACCGTTCTTTTCCACATATAGCATCAGCCCTGCCGCCACGATGACGATAACAGCAAATATAAACATATATTTTCTTCTCATAAAAAAATCCCCCATGCCAATTTACGTAGCATGGGGTGGTTTATGACTTTCGCACAAAAGTTGGCCCGGCTATTTTTTTTCAGGCAGCTCCAAAGCTATCTGCTGCATATACATTCCGTCCAGCCCCGGATCGTCCGCATCTTCATCCGTCAGCACGCCTTCGATGTCTTCGATGTCAGGCAGCTCCTTCAGCGTCTCGAAGCCAAACTGCTTGAGGAATTCGTCCGTAGTTCCGTAGAGTATGGGTCTTCCCACAGCATCGGATCTGCCGACCTCAGCCACGAGGTTTTTTCTAGTCAGACCCTCGATGACCCTGTCACACCGTATTCCTCTTACCGCTTCTATCTCTCCTTTTGTCACCGGCTGCTTGTATGCCACTATTGCCAGTACCTCCAGAGCCGACTGGGAGAGCCTCTTCTGCTTCACGGGAGTGCAGAGTCTCTCTATGTAATCCAGGTTTTCCTTTCTTGTCACGAACTGAAAGCTTTTGTTGACCTCCCTGATCACTATACCCCTGCCGTCAGCTTCATATTCCTCCTGAAGCTCCTTAAAGTATACGTATGCTTCCTTTTTATCTATATTGAATATCTCAGCTACCTCTTTTATATCGAGAGGCTCGCCCCATACAAACATCATGGATTCCATCGCAGATTTGATGGTTTTCTTACTGGCCATATGTATTCTCCTTAACTTCTACGGACTCACTTCCGGTGTTATCCTCATGGAAAAGATGCTTCGTCGGACTTATCCTTATGTCGCCGAACAAATATTTCTGTTGAGCAGTCAGCTTCCTCTCCTTCATCATTTCAAGCACCGATGAAAATGTCACAGCCACATCGTACATATCGTTTCTGTCCTCGATGAGCTCTCTGAAATCAGCCTCAGCTTCATTGTTTTCCCGAAAAAAGCACTTTATGTTTTCCATCCTGATCTCGTTGGTGATACGCTGCTTCTCGCTTCTTCTGTGGTGTATCCTTATCTCTTCGAGCTTCTTTCGCCTCTGAAGAAACGCTTCAAATGCAGTCCTGAATTTATCAGGATCTATTATCAGATATTCATCAGGCTCGCCCGTGAACTCAGTGAGATCCTCCTGCGGTTTTTCAAGCTGCATGGCTGTCTGCTCAAACCTGCCTTCCAGCATCTCCGAAACGGCTTTGAACTTCTTGTATTCCGCCAGCTTTGCCACCAACTCGGTTCTGGGATCCTCCATTATATCGGACACACCGTCGTCACTGACTGCTCTCGGCAGCAGCATCTTCGATTTTATCTCGAGAAGGGCTGCCGCCAACACCATGAATTCAGACGAAAGATTGATGTCCTCGTTTCTGAGCTTTTCCACATATTCTATATATTGATTTGTTATTTCCGATATCTTAATGTCATATATGCTCATACGGGCATGCTCTATAAGGTAAACCAGCAGATCAAAAGGCCCTTCGAAGACATTAAGCTTGACTCTGTAACTCATATTATCCTCCGCATCCGCAACATGCGAATAATTTAGTATACCATAAAGAACACGGACAGCACAAGACATGAGCTGCTTATGTATCGAGGCTCAAATCCGACATACCAACCGTATCTATCCCCATGAATTGACCACTGACCACCGTAATGTTATAATGGTGCAACCGGACTATAGCAAATTTCAAGGAAGGCAGGTATGACAATGAAAAACGAAATACGCGAATACGTTATAGAAAAGACAAGGGCTCTTATAGATGCGCCTACATGCAGCGCAGAAACAAAGGAAGCAGCTCTCAAGTGGCTCGATGCTGCAGGTACTGAATCGGAAAAAGATGAAACCTTAAAATATATTGAAGAGTTGGAGGCGGACATAATGCCCCTCGATAATCTCATCGCCTTTGCCGGCTCTGATAACGGCAAGGAATACTTCGGAGCCGATACTGCTGCAGGCATCGTCGCTCATGCCGAGGAGATAAAGGCTGCAGGTGCAAGGTTCTGCGACTGTCCTGCATGTCTCGCCGTTGCCGACATTCTTGCAAAGAAGGATGAAATGCTGCAGTAGCAACGACAGCTCAGAACCGGTATTCTTTCAAAAAAGGCAAAGCCCCGCTGCGAGAGCGGGGCTTTGAGGTATTTAGATGAATATTACACCGATATTCGTATCTACTTCCTTATGTATTGGCTTACAGGTTGAAGTCCTTCTTAGTTGCAGCCAGAGCTTCGTCCAGAACTGCCAGTACTCTGTCGATCGATTCATATGACTGAGTTGCAGGTGGTTCGATTCTTACAGTCTTGGCGTTAACCAGAGTTCCGGCAACCATAACCTTTCTGTCGAACATTTCCTTAGTTACATTGTAGCCAACTTCTGCTTCAGGGAATTCCATACAGATCAGCATACCGGCGCCTCTGAACGCTTTCAGAACTGTAGGGTATTTTTCCTGCAGCTTAGCCAGTCCTTTCAGATAGTAATCTCCCTTTTCCTTCATCTGTCCAGGAATGTCGTTTTCGATCATGTACTTGATCGTAGCGATCATTGCTGAGCATGCCAGAGGGTTACCACCGAATGTAGGTGATCCGAGAATCCATGGATTTGAGAACATCTTGCCCTTTTCGCCTGTACCGATACCGGACTGTTCATAAGTCCAAGGTCTTGCAACGATACCAGTGATAGGAACTACACCACCTGATGATGCCTTACCGAATGTCATGATGTCAGGAGTAACTCCATCGTGGTCAACTCTCCACCATGTACCTGTTCTTCCCAGACCTGTCTGGATTTCGTCAGCGATCAGGCAGCAGCCATACTCGTCAGCGATAGCTCTCAGCTCAGCCATGTATCCATCCGGTGGAATGATAACTCCGCCTTCACCCTGGATAGGCTCTACGATGATTCCGGCAACCTTTTCGCCTACAGCTGTCAGGTTCTTAACTGCAGCTCTTGTAGCTTCTGCATTACCGTATTCAACGTGCTGTACCTGCTGGATCATAGGGATATAGTCTTCTCTGTAAGCACCTTTACCTCCCATGGAGATAGCGCCCATTGATTTTCCGTGGAATGCGTTTACAGTTGAGATAAACCATCTTCCGCCTGTAGCCAGTCTTGCCAGCTTCAGTGCCATTTCTACAGCCTCAGCTCCGCCGTTTGTCAGGAATGAGTACTGCAGATCTCCAGGAGTGATCTCAGCAATCAGGTTGCAGAGGTAACCTCTCAGTGGGTCTACCAGCTCCTGTGAGTGGAGGCAGTATCTGTCCAGCTGAGCAGCTACTGTCTTCTTTATCTGTCTGTTGTTATGTCCGCATGCATAGATACCGAATCCGCCCAGGCAGTCGATAAATTCCGTTCCGTCCAGATCTCTGAATACATCGCCGTCATCTTCCCATTCTACGAATGCGGAATCTGTTGATACTGACTTTCTGTATTCTAACCAACCTGGGTTATAATACTTATTGAAGTTCTCGATTGACTCATCATGGATAGCTTTCTTGTCTTCTGCAGTCAGCTGGTCCTTTTCAATGTAGTCACAAACACGTGTTGCCAGTTCCAATGCTTTTTTAAAATCAGCCATTTTTAACATCTCCTTTATTAAATTAAGCGTTAAGCATAATGCCGCCTGAAGTTAGCGGCTATCGGTATAACTTCTGCAATACTCTATATTCAATTATCGTGCCAACTATACCGAAAAAACATTGGACTTCCTCGTTGTATAAACACTCCATCACGATGTAATCCCTGTTTTCATGCGGATTTCAATGGATTGTTTTTTTTGCGTTTTTTTGATTTTCGGCAGCATTTTGCCTGAATCTTTCTACAATTCTGCATGCTTATAAACCAATTTGTTGTGCCATTATTGATACGCGGTCTTATTTTTGATACACATGTATTCCTTTTGTATTTCTTTTATCTTTAATTTAAGAATACCATTTTAGTGGACTTTTACCGTGTATATAGTGTAAAATATTGTAAGCGTTTCCCCTCCCCTATCATCATACGAGGCGGCACACGGGAAATCCGACTACAAATGACAAGCAGAAAATGCTCCTCATACTGCATTTTCCATACAAAAAGGAACATACCATATGAAATATGTAAAAACAGCGCTCTGCGGCGCCCTCATAGGAATTGCCAACGCCATACCCGGCGTAAGCGGCGGAACCATGGCAGTAATCCTCAATGTATACGACAAAATAATGTATGCCATCAGTCCGAAAAACCTCAGGCAGAACCTTAGCTTTCTCATCCCTTTAGCCATCGGAGCCATTCTGGGAATATTCATGCTTAGCAATGTGATCGTAAAGGCTATGGAAACATATCCCGTTGTGCTGAACTTCTGTTTCATAGGTCTTGTTATAGGAAGCCTTCCAGCAATATACAGGCGGGCCCGCGGCGATATGCTCCACAAACGCAACTGGATTTTCTTCGCCATAGGTCTGGGCGTAATGATATTTCTCACTTTTGTGAACCCCGACGCCACCACCAATAACTCCATTGCCGAATTCGGAGGAGTCAGTCCGCAGCTCTGCTTCCGGCTTTTCTTTACAGGCGCAATAGGCTGTATCGCCATGATCCTTCCGGGACTTTCCGGTTCTCTGATTCTGCTGCTGATGGGCACTTATACCGCCATCATGGAATCCATCGCCACCTTTAATTTTCCACTGCTGGGAGCTACTGCTCTGGGGATCCTCACAGGCGGTATCATAGGCATCAAAGTGATAAAAAAAATGCTGAGGTTTCATCCTCAAGCACTATACTTCGGTATTTTAGGTCTAATGGTAGGCTCTATCATAATAATATGGCCGGACTTTGACGTGGACTCACAGGGAATGATTGCGGCCTCAGGCCTTGTGGCATTCGCCCTGATAGCCCATCTTTTTTCCAACAGGAAATAGGCAGGAATCAGACCGGCTCGCCCGCTACTCCAAAACTTTTGAAATCAGCTCATATCGGTTGCGGGCACCGGCTTTTCTGAATATATTGTTCATATGTCTTTTTACCGTATTCTCCGATATAAACAGTTCATTTGCTATTTCACTGTTATTCGACCCGCTGCATACACAGGCCAGCACCTCTTTTTCTCTTTCTGTGAAACCATTTCTCACTGCAAAGCTCTCCACAAGCTCATCCCTGCTTTTTAAAAGCTCCTCTGTCGTGCGTTCAAAAGGAAATTTCCTGAAGAAAAATATCAGTACGCCTATATCAAGCACGGAGCATATCATCAGTATCGGATCTATTATCATTTCCTGTAAAAGCTCATTGTCTATCTCATTCACATAGGTAAAATCATATACAATCACCCACATCATATATAATATCATCATCACAGAGAAAAATATCCCTCCGCTTCTTTCCATTCCGCTTTTCTTTATTCTTATAAGCGAAGTCATGAATGCTATTGCTACCGATATTACAGCCACCGCAAATAATATATTAGCAAGAGAAACGACATTTCTTAAAATACCGAGATCTATAATTGTTCCACCTTTAGTCTGCTTTCCAAAAAGTATTATAACAGTCTCCACACATACGGCGAAGGTAAATACAACTTTGTTTATTTTGTACATATATGAATTCCGACGATGCGAAATTACTGCCAGTAGTGATGCAATGATGTTCAGCCACGCAGCACATATCCGAAATATACAAAATCTGAGACTATTCCCAGGATTTTTAGAAAAGCCGTGTCGGCGCAATTGCTTTCAAAATAATAGAAGAGAAACGAAAATATCATATGAAGCATCATAAATATGCTGAAGTTCCTAAAGCATCGACTTATATCGCCCGGCTGCGTTTTGTCCAGCATGATAGACACAATGGAAACGCCTGTCATAAGAATAATCATAAATACAGTTATTATTACCAATACGGGCGTCATATCTTTCTCCTTAGACAAAGCAAATAGACCGATAATTAATACCGGTCTATTATATATCTATTTGAAACATAAGTCAAAAACCTACAGGTGTCATGAATCCTTATTTTATTTTTCTGCACCCGCTTCATATACCAGCCTTCCGTCGAATATAGTCGCCGATACTGCCAGCTCCGCAACCTTCTCTATATCGACCTCAAATATATTCCTGTCGAGAACCAGTATATCCGCTTTTTTACCGACCTCTATGCTTCCCGTATCTTTTTCCATATAATTAGCATAGGCTCCGCCGTAGGTCGATGCCTTTACGATATCTTCCAGTCGCATCATCTCATCATAAGGCTTAAGCGGCCCTATTATATACTCATCGCCCTCTGCGGTGACATCAGATTCTGTCGTCCTCACATAATCCTTGGAATCTCCGTACCACATCTCGTGTATCTTCTGAGGCAGCGTTCTTGTTACCGCACTGTAGTAAAGCCATCCCATATCAGGCTCCGTTACGAAGAAATCGCTATGTGTCGCAATATTGAGACCTGCTTCCACAAAGCTGTTTGCCGGATACATATTGTCGGCCGCTTCCTGTCCAACTGCAGGAACGTAAATGTCATAATAATAGTCGTCTCTTACCGACCAATACGGTGCTATAACAGCATTAATCCCAAGCTCAGCCATTCTCCGGATGTTTTCTTCGCTCACATACTGCGTATGTACGAAAGTATGTCTGTTGCCGTTATCTCCATTGACATCCATGGCATTTTCAATTGCGTTCAAAGCATATGTTGCTGCTGCATTCCCTATCTGATGCACATGTATCTGATATCCTGCTCCGTCTATCTTTGTAAACAGCTTCGTCAGGAGCTCATCTTCCCATACCTTTATGCCGCTTCCACCTCCGTATTCTTCAGTATATTCACCGTCAATATATGCGGTTGCTTCCTCCAACACCTGATCTGCAAAGAACTTAAATCCTATAACCTGGAAATAATCCGTAGTAAATCCTTCAGAAAGTTCTATTCCCTTATCGATCATAGCCATAAGCTCTTCTTCATTGCCCATTTCAGGGGCAAGATGCCATGCACCTCGAACTCTCACCGTAAGCTCACCGTTTTCTGCCATTTCCTGATACGCCATGTAATAATTCTCGTTGTCCATAGGTATCATGCCGTCATATATTGTAGTTATTCCCCTTTCGTTGAGCCAACCCTGAAGCCATGATATAGCCTCCTTATACTGATCTATAGTATACTCAGGCATCAGCTCATCCACCAGGTTTGCAGCTGATTCCACCAGCAGTCCTGCCGGTTCACCCGTTTCCGGATCACGTGCGATTATTCCGCCCTCAGGATCTTCCGTCTCTTTTGTTATCCCTGCCATTTCCATGGCCTTTGAATTCACCCATTTGGAATGCCCGTCAGCAGAAATCAGTATAACAGGCTTATCATCACATATCTTGTCCAGATCTTCTTTTCTCGGACCTACCGCATCATATAGAGATCTCATATATCCGCCTCCTGTATAAACCTCCTGATCAGGATGCTCCTCTATAAATGTTTTTATTTCTTCGATATATTCTTCATTTGAGAAATAGTCCTGAAGTCCGATCTCAAAGCAATACTGAATGGCGCTTTCTGCCGGATGCATATGACTGTCCACGTTGCCCGGAAGCACAGTGCCGCCGTTTGCATCTATTACCTTACTGTCACCATCTTCATATTCCATAGCCTCCTCTTCACTTCCTACAAATTCTATCACTCCGTCCTTCACCACCAAAGCTTCTGCCGTTGTTCCCTCATCATCAACTGTATATACAGCTGCGTTCTTTATGATGATATTGGAAGGCTCCGTCTCTCCTCCACAGGCGAACAATGTGAATACCATCACAAAGGCCATACCGAAGGCAACTACTTTTGCAAATTTCTTTTTCATACCTTCTTTCCTTTCCACTCTTTACATACAATAACGTATTATGCTTTTGCCTGCGACTTAGGTGCAGTATATGCATAATACGCAAAAAGAAAAATAGCACAACTGTGCTATTTTT